>JBPCSU010000189.1:0-4299 GCA_051006815.1 Limnohabitans sp. | reverse complement strand
CCGGGGGCTCCCAAGTCACTCAGAATTTTGTCTAACGAAGAAATTTGGCTCACTTTTTCTAACCTATCAAGCCAAAGCCGGAGCTTTGGCAGGCGTTGCTGCAGGCGCACTCGACGGTGTCGGTGCTTTGACAGGTTGTTGAGAAGCAATATTGATGCCTAACTTGGGCAAGATTTGGGCAGCAGGCCCCGCGGCCAACAATTTGCCTGCATTCATGACCATCACACCTTGGCAATGGCTCAGCAAATAAGGGCTGTGCGACACCACGATGACGGTGTGGTCCTTGGCCAATTCGCGCAAGGTTTGCACAAATTGCACCTCGGCCTCGCGGTCCAACTCACCTGTCGGCTCGTCAAACAGCAACACGGGCGGGTCGTTCAACAGGGCTTGGGCAATGGCAATGCGTTTGGTTTGCCCTGCCGAGAAGCGACGTGCGCCCTCGCCCACTTGGGTCGAATAACCGTCAGGCAAGTCAATCACAAAGTTATGCGCGCACGCACGTTGAGCGGCTTGGATGATTTGTTCATCCGTCGCTTCGGGGTTACTGAGCGCAATGTTGTCACGCACCGATTGCGACAACAGCTGCGCGGTTTGCGACAAATAGCCCATGCGCTTGGCCAGTTCGGTTTGGGTGAACTGGTGAATGTCCGCACCATCCAGCATGACACGGCCTTCGGCAGGTGGGTACAAGCCACGAATGATCTTCAGCAGCGTGGTTTTGCCACTGCCGTTGGGGCCAACGATGGCGTGTAAGCCAAATGGACCAATTTCGCCTGACAGGGGTTGAATTTGCAGGTGTTCGCTGCCTGGATATTTATAAGTGACGCCTTCCAAACGAATGACGCCTTGGGGGCGTGGCAACTCGATGGCACTTTCTTGCCGGTCCAGCTCTTGGGCAAACAAGTCATCGAGGCGTTTTTTTGCCGCTTTGAACTGCCCAAAGGTACGCCACTGCGTGACCAACTGCACCAAGGGCGACACCATGCGACCCGCCAACAGGTTGGTGGCAATCAAAGCGCCCATGGTCAAAAACTGAGCCAAGATGGCCAAAGCGCCAATGCTGGTGACGATCACCGAGTTGGCGGTGGTCATGCCATGGGCCAATTCACGGTAATGGTCCGATTCGCGGCTGCGGGCCAACGATTCGTTCATCCACTTGGCATAAAAGTTTTCCCAACGCTGCTCCACTGCGGGGCCAGCAGCCAGGGCCTTAAGGCTCAAACGGGCGGATGCCAACTCTGCCAACACCATATCGCGGTTGACCAACTGTTCGCGTTCGCTCTCAGTGGCACCCCGAGTTACTTGGCCCGAGCGCCAAGCCAGGGTCACAAAAGCAGCAATGGTCAACATGGCCACTGGCAACAACGGCAAGGCAATCAAACCAATGGTCAGCAACGACAACAGCACAAACGGCAGGTCAATCACCAACATGGCCGTGGCTCCGGCGCAGGTGGCACGGACAATTTCGATGTCGCGGTAAATGGCTTGCCAATAACCGGGTGAGCGGTTTTCGAGAACCGTGGCGGGCAAATTGAGCATGCGGTCCAAGGTTTCGCGGGCCATGGCCACCTCGGCGCGGGCGCCAATGCGTTGCAGCAGCAACGAGCGGCCAGCGCGGAAAACGTGGTCCATCACGATCACCAAGGCCATGCCCAGCACCAAGGCCATCAAGGTGGAATAGCCGGCATGGGCCACCACACGGTCGTACACCTGCATGCTGAAAACCGCCGCAAACAAGCCCAGCACGTTGATGACAAACGACAACACAATGGCCTGGCGATAAGCGCTGCGGTAAGGCCACAGCAGTTCACGCAACCAGTCTTGCTGAGCTTCGGCATCGGGCATGGACTGCAGGTCGTGCGTGGGCACCAGGTCTTTGTCGACCACAAAATGCCACATCCAGCGCGCAGCCACCTCGCCCTCTTGGCGAACTTTGGCCACTACCGCCTCTGCGTCGGTGCGCACTTGGCTGTACCGCGCCCTGATACGAGCGCGTGTTTTTCCAAAGATCCCCTTGGGGGGCGTTAAGGTGTCTTGTTCCATGGTGTCAATCAATGTGTCACGAACGTGGTGTTCGTATACACATTGATCGACAGCTGGTCTGAATTGTTTAACTCAGAGGCGGAATGCAACCTTTCGTAAACATCATGAGATGTGGCTGGTGACAGAGGACGAAATCACCGCATAGATGTTGTCCGTGCCGTGCTGGTACACCGAGAACGACGAGGTACTGCCAGTCACTGCCACGTTGGTGGCCACAGCCGCCTGCGTCCAGCCACCATTCAAGGTCACGTCATCGCCAGCCGAACCGTCCAAGACCAGCACATGGCCTTTTTGGTAATTGGTGTTCTGCACGGCAGTGTTGGTATCCCCAGTGATGGACAACACATCCATCTGGTTCTTCGTCAAGGTTTGGTTGCCGTTGCCCAGATTGAAGATTTCGACGTTTTGAATCGCACCGTTGCGTACCGCGGTCGATCCGGCCACGGTGCCGCTGGTGAAGTTCAGGTTCATCGCGTTGGTGAATTCCAAGGTATCGACACCGGTACCACCATCGATCTTGAAGAAGTTGCTGGCAGCCACCTTCATCAGGTCGTTCCCTGCACCGCCCAAGAGCACGTCGGCACCACCGTTGCCAATCAAGGTGTCGTTGCCCGCATTGCCAATCAAACGGTCGGTTCCCGTGGCGTTGGCTGGCGTGACTGTGGCATTGGCTTGCAGGGTTTCGCCTGCTGTACCGGCAACGGATTGCACTGCAATGTTGCTGTCACCCGTCAACGCCGCACCACCGTAGAAGATTTGGGTGCCTGTGGAGGAGCTCAAGCTCACATCGTCAAAACCGTCACCATCCACGTCACCCATGGCAGTCCAGTAGCCGCCGTTGTTGGTGTCGAGCAACTGAATACCAAAATCTTGCATTTCCAACAAACTGATGTCAGTCCAGCCCGACTTCTTGCCGAAGATCAAGTAAGACGAACCGTTCGTCGTGACGCCCGTGTTCTTAGACTCATCATCGCCAGGGGCTTGGAAGATGAAGTCATCCAAACCGTCGCCGTTCATGTCGCCCACGCCCGTCCAGCTGGTTTGGCCAGCGTAGTCGAAGTCAACCGCGCCTGTGATGCGGAAGCCTTTGTTGTTGGCAGCCAAGTTAGCGAGACTCAAATCACCGGCCGACCAACGGTCGCTACGTCCGTACACCACATACAAACCACCGTTGTCTTTGGTGGTGTAGTCGTTAGGAGCACCGTTGCCAAAAGCCGAGATCAGCAAGTCATCAAAGCCGTCGCCGTTGATATCGCCCAGTGATGAATAGGCACCATCAATCAAGTACGGCGCTTCTGGCACCACTCGCGTGACGGCTGGGGCATTCGTCGCCACGTCGTGGCTGGTTGACAAATCAGGCGCGCTCCACGTGTTGGCGGCACCTGATTTACCGTAGACGATGTAGTTCACGCCACTGCTGTCGGCCAAGAACATGTCTTGGTAGCCGTCGCCGTCAATATCACCAGCCGCTGCAATAAGTGCAAAGTCACCTAGGTCAATCTTCGAGCCCAGCTGTGAGTTGGCTTGGTTAAAGCCAGAGCCCAGGCTGGACGAGCTGCTACCGAAGTACAACTCACCATTGGTACCCGCCATGAAGTCGTCATAGCCGTCAGCGTTGACGTCACCCAAGGACACAGGGGCCCAGCCATAACCCAATTGACTGTTGGTGGCGCTGCCGGAATACACCACATCGGCTTTGGTTGAGCTGGTGCTGTAGGTGTAAACCGTTTGTTCGCCACCGGCGTAGCCTTTGTTTGGCGTGTCTGTGGCATACAAAGGCACATCTGTACCGTTGTAGGTCATGATGCCGTTGTACAAATAACCGTCGTAATAGGCGTACCACTCACCAGGATTGGTGGTTGGCAATGCATTCGCTTGCCCCACAGCGTTCGTCGCGTCATTGCTCAACGTGGTTTCAGTCACGCTGCCAGACACACGTTGCGTCAAGGTTTGGTTACCGCCCAAGAAAACGTACTGACGGCCTTCTGCGGTGCTGCTCCAACTGTCAGAGCTAAAGCTGTCCCAGGCACCAATGTCATAGTAATACTGACTACCTGAACCGCTTCGTGTCCAACCATAGTACGTATTCACAAGGGTTTCATCACCTTCGGTGTAGGTCAACTTGTTACCGGCAGAGGTGGCCCCCACCATGAAGTCGGACTGACCGTCACCGTTGTAGTCCCCCAGGGCTCCCAAATAACTGCCAAAACCTTCTCCAGCCGAGGCGGTACTGGTCAGCTTGATGTAGTTGGCATT
>JBPCSU010000188.1:0-3003 GCA_051006815.1 Limnohabitans sp. | reverse complement strand
CGGCGAATTTCGCGCTCCACCTCATCAAACAAATGGCCCGACAAGTAAAAACCCAAGGCCACTTTTTCGTGGGTCAGGCGCTCTTTCACGCCCCAGGGCAACATCGCTACGTACTCGGGCTCTTGTGTGCTGGAGCCGTGGGCATCCTCGCCCATCATGTCAAACAAGCCGCCTTGGTTGGCGTTGGCTTCGCTGGCAGCGGCAAAGTCGAAGGCGCGCTCGACGCTGGCCAACAGCTCGGCGCGGTTGAGGTGCAAGTTGTCAAACGCACCCGCTTTGATCAGGGCCTCGACCGTGCGTTTGTTCAAGCGGCTGCGGTCCACGCGACGGCAGAAATCAAACAAGCTGGTGAAGGCGCCGCCCTCTTCGCGTGCCGCCACGATGGCTTCAATCGCTTGCTGGCCAGAGCCTTTGATGGCGCCCAAGCCATAGCGAATCACTTTGTCGGAAATTGGCTCGAAACGGTAGTGACCGCGGTTCACATCCGGTGCTTCAAAGGTGAGCCCCATCTTTTGGGCATCTTCAAACAACACCTTGAGCTTGTCGGTGTTGTCCATCTCCACCGTCATGTTGGCGCAGAAGAACTCGGCCGTGTAATGCACCTTCAACCAGCCCGTGTGATACGCGAGCAGTGAATAAGCCGCAGCATGCGACTTGTTGAAGCCGTAGCCCGCGAACTTCTCCATCAAGTCAAAGATCTCGTCGGCTTTGTTTTGGTCGATGTTGTTTTTGGCCGCGCCTGCACGGAAGATTTCGCGGTGCTCCGCCATCTCCTCGGGTTTCTTTTTACCCATCGCGCGACGCAACATGTCGGCGCCGCCGAGTGAGTAACCGCCCAAGATTTGGGCCGTCTGCATCACCTGCTCTTGGTACACCATGATGCCGTAGGTCTCGGACAGCATCTGCGCCACCATCGGGTGCGGGTACTCAATCTCTTCGCGGCCGTGCTTACGCGCCACGAAGCTGGGAATCAGGTCCATCGGACCCGGACGGTACAAGGCGTTCAGCGCAATCAAGTCTTCCAAGCGCGTTGGGCGCGCATCGCGCAACATGCCTTGCATGCCGCGACTTTCAAACTGGAACACGGCCTCGGTTTTGCCGTCTTGGAACAAACGGTAGGTGGCCGCGTCGTCGAGCGGAATGTCTTCGAAGGCAAAGTTTTCTTGGCCTTTGTGGCGCTGGATGATGAATTCACGCGCGATTTCTAAAATCGTCAACGTGGCCAAGCCCAAAAAGTCAAACTTCACCAAGCCCGCGGCTTCGACGTCGTCTTTGTCAAATTGGCTCACCGCCGATTCGCTGCCAGGCTGCTGGTACAGCGGGCAGAAGTCGGTCAACTTACCCGGTGCAATCAACACACCGCCCGCATGCATGCCCACGTTGCGGGTCATGCCTTCGAGCTTTTGCGCCAACTCCACCAAGGTTTTCACTTCATCTTCTTTGGCCAAACGCTCGGCCAAGATGGGTTCTGCTTCAATCGCGCCGGCGATGGTGATGTGCTGCCCCGGTTTGTTGGGAATCAGCGCACTGATGCCTTTGCAGAAGGTGTAGCTCATGTCGAGCACACGCCCCACGTCGCCAATCGCCGCACGCGCGGCCATGGTGCCAAAGGTGGCAATCTGCGACACAGCGTCACGGCCGTATTTGTCTTTCACGTAGTCAATCACGCGGTCGCGGTTGGTTTGGCAAAAGTCAATGTCAAAGTCGGGCATCGACACCCGCTCGGGGTTCAAGAAACGCTCGAACAGCAAGTTGTATTGCAGCGGGTCGAGGTCGGTGATCTTGAGCGCATACGCCACGAGCGAGCCTGCACCCGAGCCACGACCCGGCCCCACCGGGCAACCATTGTTTTTGGCCCATTGAATGAAGTCACCCACGATCAAGAAGTAACCGGGAAAGCCCATGTTCAAAATCGTGGTCAGCTCAAATTCCAAACGCTCCACATAGCGCGGGCGTTCTTCGTTGCGTTTGGCTTCGACAGGGTACAAGTGCTGCAAGCGCTCTTCCAAGCCTTCGTGCGACACATGGCGGAAATAGTCTTCCACCGACATCACCACGCCGTTCACCGGTGGAATGGGAAAGTTGGGCAGCTGCGGTTTGCCCAACACCAAGGTCAGGTTGCAACGCTTGGCAATCTCCACCGTGTTGGCAAGCGCGCTGGGCACATCGGCAAACAGTTCGCACATTTGCGCCGACGATTTGAAATACTGCTCGCGCGTGAACTTGCGAACGCGACGCTGGTTGCCCAAGATCTCGCCTTCGGCAATACACACACGCGCTTCGTGCGCCTCGTAATCGTCAGGTTGGGTGAACTGCACGGGGTGTGTGGCCACCACCGGCAAGCTCAGGCGCGCGGCCAACTGCACGGCAGCGGTCACATGCGTTTCGTCATCGGCACGGCCCGCGCGTTGCAACTCGATGTAGAAGCGGTGCGGAAAAATACTGGCGAACTGCAGCGCCAGCTCACCGGCACGTGTGGTGTCACCTTGCACCAAGGCCTGGCCCAACGCGCCCGCTTGAGCCCCTGACAGGGCAATCAGGCCTTGCGACAACTCTTGCAGCCAAGCCAACTTGATCACGCCCACGGCTCGGTGCACGTTTTGGGTCCAGCCGCGGCTGAGCAATTCGCACAGGTTCAGATAGCCCTGGTGGTTTTGCACCAGCAACACCATGCGCGAGGTTTGCGCGGCATCTTGGGTCAGGCTCTCCAGGTAAATCTCAGCGCCAATGACGGGCTTGACGCCTTTGCCACGGGTTTCTTTGTAAAACTTGATGGCGCCAAACAGGTTGTTGATGTCTGTGATGGCCAGTGCCGGCTGCTGGTCCGACGCGGCTGCTTTCACCACGTCGTCGATGCGGTTGGTCCCGTCGACGACAGAAAACTCGGAGTGAAGGCGCAGGTGAACAAACATGCGTCAGATTGTAGGCACCCCTCGGGGCGCTCCACTCACTCCTGAAGCAAACTTAACACCTCAGATTTGAATTCGCGGGTGTACAAAATAA
>JBPCSU010000187.1:0-4189 GCA_051006815.1 Limnohabitans sp. | reverse complement strand
GATGAGCATGGCGCTGACCACCAAAAACATGGGCACAAAGGCGAACAAGATGTAGCAAATGCCCCCGATCACCGGACCATGCGTAGCGGCCTTCAAACTGTTGGCGGACATGACGCGTTGAAACACGTCTTGCTGCGGAATCGAACCCAACATGATGGTGATGGCCGAAGCAAAGAAAAACAACACGTCTTTGGTGTTGGGCTCGGGCCAGAACTTGAACATGTCTTGGCTGATGGCCAGTGCCAGCACCTGGTCAGCCCCCCCGGCTTGGTCGGCCGCAAACACAGCCAAGATGGACAAGCCCACCACCAAGATGATCATTTGAATGAAGTCGGTGATCGCCACCGACCACATGCCGCCAAAAAGGGTGTAAGCCAAGATCGAGGCCACGCCAATCACCATGCCCAGCTCCATGCTGACCACGCCGTCGGACAGCAGGTTGAAGACCAGCCCCAAGGCCGTGACCTGCGCCGACACCCAACCCAAATAGCTGACCATGATGATGAGTGAGCACACGATTTCGACCACGCGGCCATAGCGCTCACGGAAGTAGTCGCTGATGGTGAGCAAGGTCATGCGGTAGAGCTTGCCCGCAAAAAACAAGCCCACAAAGATCAAGCAAAAGCCCGCACCAAACGGGTCTTCCACCACGCCATGCAAGCCGCCGTTGACGAACTTGGCGGGAATGCCAAGCACCGTCTCCGAGCCAAACCAGGTGGCAAAGGTGGTGGTGATCACCATGGCCATGGGCAAGTGCCGCCCGGCGATGGCAAAGTCAGACGAGTTTTGAACGCGCTTGGCCGCCATCAAGCCAATGGCGATGGTGACCAGCAAATAGACGATGACGAGTGTGAGCAGCACGGGTCAACTCCGCAAGGGGTTTAAAAAAAGTGATGCAGGCGAACGACGACTTGCATCGCCACCAAGCCAAACAAGAAACCACCGCCAATCCACATGAGGCGTTGCAACATGCGGTTGGTGCGGCGTTGTTCGTCGATGAGTTGTTGCAACTGCGCGCTACCGTCGTTCTGGCGGTGCTTCAAAAAGTCGTGCACCAAGCGCGGCAACTCGGGTAGCAACTTGGCATAGCGCGGCGCTTCGGCACGCAGCTGTTCCCACAGTTTCTTCGGGCCCACTTGGTCGATCATCCACTTCTCGAGGAACGGTTTGGCGGTGCTCCACAAGTCCAACTCGGGGTCGAGCTGACGGCCCAGACCTTCGATGTTGAGCAGGGTTTTTTGCAGCAACACCAGTTGCGGCTGAATCTCGACATTGAAACGGCGCGAGGTTTGGAACAAGCGCATGAGCACCATGCCGAGCGAAATTTCTTTCAAGGGTCGGTCGAAGTACGGCTCACACACAGCACGGATGGCCGATTCCAACTCATCCACCCGCGTGTCCGCAGGCACCCAACCCGACTCGACGTGCAGCTCGGCCACACGCTTGTAATCGCGTCTGAAGAAGGCGGTGAAGTTTTGCGCCAAGTACTCTTTGTCGTACTCGGTGAGCGTGCCCACGATGCCAAAGTCGAGCGAGATGTAGCGACCAAAAGTGGCCGGTTCTAAGCTCACTTGAATGTTGCCGGGGTGCATGTCGGCGTGGAAAAAACCATCGCGAAACACCTGGGTGAAAAAGATCGTCACGCCATCGCGCGCCAGCTTCGGAATGTCTACCCCCGCTTCGCGCAAACGGTCGGTTTGGCTGATGGGCACGCCCTTCATGCGCTCCATCACGATGACGTCGTTGTGGCAGAAGTCCCAGAACATTTCGGGGATCAGCACCAAGTCGAGGCCTTCGACTTCCATGTTGCGGCGCAGTTGCGCGGCATTGGCGGCCTCGCGCACGAAGTCGAGCTCGTCGTGCAAGTACTTGTCAAACTCAGCCACCACTTCGCGGGGCTTCAAGCGTTTGCCATCTGCCGAGAGACGGTCGACCCAGCCGGCCATCATGCGCATCAGGCTCAAGTCTTTGTCGATCACGGTCAACATGCCAGGGCGCAGCACTTTGACGGCCACGTCGCGCAACACACCATCGCGGTCTTTGATGACTGCGAAATGCACTTGGGCAATCGAGGCGCTGGCCACAGGGGCGTGGGTGAACGCCACAAAAATGTCGTTGAGCGGACGTCCAAACGCGCGCTCAATGATGCCGACTGCTGCCTCGGACGGGAAAGGTGGCACGCGGTCTTGCAGCTTGGCCAGCTCATCGGCAATGTCGGGCGGCAACAAGTCGCGACGCGTTGACAAGACCTGACCGAACTTCACAAAGATGGGGCCCAAATGCTCCAACGCTTCTCGCAAGCGTTGACCGCGTGGCGCCCGCAAATCACGCCCAATCGATACGATGCGCGCCAGCACGCGCAAGCCTGGTTTTTGGAAGCTGGTCAGCACCAGCTCATCCAAGCCATAGCGCAGCACGATGAAAACGATGTAGATGCCGCGCAGCAATCGGGTCATCATGGTGCGACCTTCTGCGTTTGTTGTTGCACAAAATTGCGCAGGGCTTCCACCGCGCGTTGGGCGGTTTGCACCAGGGTGTGTGCAGGGGCATCGCCCACCACACGGGCCAGGTCTTCTTCGGGATCCCAGCGCACATGGTCAATCAGCCAGTTCACTTCGGCTGCCAATTGCACATCGCCTTCAATTCGAATGGCTGGCTTGTCGCCTTGCAACACGGTTTTGGCGAGCGCAAACGGCGACGGCTCGCTCACGCGTAACACCAAGTCAGCGGCTTTGGCCGAGGCCTCCGGCGTGATGAATTCCAACAACCCCGCTGGCGTGAAGCTGCATTGAAAGACTTGGTCACGCCAGCACACTTGCACCTGGCGCCCTTTTTGGCGTTGCAAGCGATCGCGTGCAGCCGGTTCTTGCATCAGCACATGGTTCAAAAACAGCACCACGCGTTGCTGCACTTCTGCCACTGCCCATGCAGGTGGCGTGAAGGACTGCGGGAAATCTGCAGGAAGTTTGGCGCGCAGCGTGTCTGCTGCATCCGCCAGCCAAGAAAAAGGGGACTGTGTTGCCATAGTCCCCAATTATTCCTTGTTTGAGCGCCCATTCGGCGCCTCGGCTTATTGCAGCGCTTGAACGCCCGCCACCAGCCAACCCAAGCTGCCGTCTTTGGGCTTGGTCATGTTCCACACTTCGCGGAAGGGCGTAGGACCTGAAGAAGGCTCTTCGCGGATCAAGCCCGAGAACTCGACGCTGGCCATGTAGCTATGGCCGAGGTCTTCGATGCCCAACAAATGGGCGTCGAGCATGACCACGTCGGTGTGGTTGACCTGGCCGTTGGCGGTGGCTTCGCGCTCGGCCAACTGGGCTTTGATTTCGTCCAACATGCTGTCGGTCATCATCACGCGCAGCGCAGGGATGTCCGAGCGGTCCCAGGCTTGCTGCAAGGTCATGAAGTTTTGCTTGGCCGCTCCCACGAAACCTGCGGTGTCAAAGTCGGCCGGGATGCCCCAGCTTTGGCTGCCACCCAAGGCCGAACCAATCATGGAGCCACCGGCTGCGGGTGCGAAGTCGGCTTGCGTGTCCACCGGGCGTGCCGAGGCGTCGTTGCCCACGTTTTTGGGGTTGTATTGCGGCAGCGTGCTGGGGTTGACCGGCGCGCCTGCACCTTCGAAAGCGTAAGGACTGGTGTTGGCCACTTCGGGTTGACGGCGACGCATGACCATGCCGATCACCATCATCACCACCAAGGCCAACAAGCCAAACATCAAGAACTGACCAAACTCGGCGCCAAACCCGAGGGAATGTGCCAACCAAGCCAAGCCCAAACCAGCCGCCAAACCACCGAGCATGCCGCCCATGCCACCAAAGCGAGAAGGCTGAGCGGGGGCAGGCGCCGGTGTCGCGGGCGCGTGCTGTGCTGCAGGTGCTGCCGTTGGAGCGGCATTGGGTGTGGCAGCAGGCGCGGGTTTCACCGCTTCACGCTGTGTCACGTTACTGGACTGCTGGCCCATGGACTTACCACCGCCCAAACGTTTGGCGGCCTCGGCATGCATCGTGGCAAAAGTCATGGCCACCACAAAAAGGGCTGTCAAAAGTTTTTTCATTGCGTCATCTCCGGTTGTCGTTGTCTTGCCTATCTGTCAGCACTTAATTCCAACATGAAGTGCGACCACCCCGGCGCTCATGTTGTGGAAATCCACATGACCAAAGCCATTTTGTTTCATGAGGGATTTCAA
>JBPCSU010000186.1:0-6397 GCA_051006815.1 Limnohabitans sp. | reverse complement strand
TCGCGGTGAAGGCTGGCATCGACCCGGTGTACTTTGGATTGATGTTTGTTCTCAATGGCGCGATTGGTTTGATCACACCGCCAGTTGGCACGGTGCTCAATGTGGTGGCAGGTGTGGGGCGTTTGTCTATGCACCAAGTCATCAAAGGGGTGAATCCATTTTTGGTGACGTACCTCATCATCTTGACTGCGTTTGTTTTGTTCCCACAAATCGTGACCGCCCCCGTGGCGTGGATGCGATAAGTTTTTAACCCAAGGAGACTTCCATGACTTTTCTTCGCCGAACCCTGATTGCTGCTGCCACTTTGGCCGTCGCCAGCGCCTCGTTGTCTGCATTTGCGCAAGACATCAAACCCCGTTTGATTCGCTTTGGCTACGGCTTGAACGAACAAAGCAACCAAGGCCGTGCAGCCAAGGTGTTTGCTGAACAAGTGGAAAAAGCCTCCGGCGGCAAAATGAAAGTGCGCGCCATTGGTGCTGCTGCGTTGGGCCCCGACACCCAAATGCAACAAGCCTTGATTGGCGGTGCACAAGAGATGATGGTCGGCTCGACCGCCACCTTGGTGGGCATCACCAAAGAGATGGCCTTGTGGGACACACCGTTCTTGTTCAACAACGTCAAAGAAGCAGACGCGGTGTTGGACGGCCCCATCGGCCAAAAGGTGATGGACAAGCTGCAAGACAAAGGCTTGGTCGGTTTGGCTTATTGGGAAAACGGTTTCCGTAACCTCACCAACAGCAAGCGTCCCGTCACCAAGCTCGAAGACTTGAACGACGTCAAACTGCGCGTGATGCAAAACAACGTGTACCTCGACAGCTTCAAGCTCTTGGGCGCCAACGCCGTGCCTATGCCTTTCTCCGAGTTGTTCAGCGCGCTGGAAACCAAAACTGTGGACGGCCAAGAGAACCCCTACAACACCATCTTGTCGAGCAAGTTCTACGAGGTGCAAAAGTACCTGAGCGTCACCAACCACGTGTACAGCCCCTGGATCGTGACTGTGAGCAAGAAGTGGTGGGACGGCTTGAGCAAGGCAGAACAAAAAATCTTGCTCGACGCCGCACGCGTCAGCCGCGACTTTGAACGCAAAGACACCCGCGACGAAGCCGCCAAAGCTTTGGGCGACTTGAAAGCCAAAGGCATGCAAGTCAACGAACTGTCGGTGGCCGAAGTCAACCGCATGCGCGACAAGCTCACCCACGTCAACGCTGGCATCGCCACCAACGTGGGCATGGACTTGTGGAACGACACGCAAAAAGAACTGACACGCTTGCGCGGCAAGAAGTAACTTCTAAAGCCCCATGAAAAAAGCCACCCTTGGGTGGCTTTTTCTTTTGCGGGTTGATGTACTAGCCCGTGTTGCGCAACCCCGCGGCAATGCCGTTGATCGAGATGTGAATGCCACGTTGGGTTTTTTCATCGCGGTCTTGGGGTCGCTTGCCTTCGCGGAAGCGGCGAATCAATTCCACTTGCAAATGGTGCAAGGGGTCGATGTAGGGGAAGCGGTGGCGCATCGAACGCTCGAGCGCTGCGTTGTTGACCAAGCGTTGTTTGTCGCCAGTGATCAACTTCAACGCATCGGAGGTGCGGTGCCATTCGGCTTCAATCAACCCAAAAATCTTTTTGCGCAAACGGGTGTCGCTGACCAACTCGGCGTAGCGCGAAGCCAAGCCCAGGTCGCTCTTGGACAACACCATGTCCAGGTTGGACAACAACGAACGGAAGAACGGCCATTGGCGTTGCATTTTTTGCAGCAGCGCCAACGCGTCTTTGGATTTCAGCGTGGGATGGTGGTGGATGAACTGGTTCACCGCCGAGCCAAAGCCCAACCAACCGGGCAAGGTCAAGCGGCATTGGCCCCAGCTGAAGCCCCAGGGAATGGCGCGTAAGTCTTCAATGCGTGGCTGTGCATTGCCACTCTTGGGGCGTGCCGCAGGGCGCGAGCCAATGTTGAGTTCGGCAATTTCACGCAAGGGCGTGGACGCAAAGAAGTAGTCGGTGAAGCCCGGGGTGTCGTACACCAAGCCTCGGTAGGCAGCCATGCTGGCGGCGGACAACCACTGTGCGGCATCCAAAAATGCAGGGGGTGCAGGTTTGGTGGTTTGCAGCATCGTGGCTTCCAAAGTGGCGGCAACCAAGGTTTCCAAATTGCGCCGACCGATTTCGGGGTTGGCGTACTTTGAGCCAATCACTTCGCCTTGTTCGGTCAAGCGAATTTGCCCGCGCACTGTGCCGGGGGGCTGCGCCAGAATGGCTTGGTAGCTGGGGCCACCGCCTCGACCCACCGTGCCGCCACGGCCGTGGAACATGCGCAGCGTGATGTCGTGTTGCTTGAACAAACGGTCGAACAATTCAACCAAAGCAATCTCGGCACGGTACAGCTCCCAGTTGCTGGTGAAGATGCCACCGTCTTTGTTGCTGTCCGAGTAGCCCAGCATGATGTCTTGCTCGGCACCGCTGCGTTTGACCAACGGCGCCACGCCATCGATGGCGTAAAAGCCACCCATGATGTCGGCAGCACGACGCAAGTCGTCGATGGTTTCAAACAAGGGCACCACCACCAAGTCGCAAGTGGAGGCTTTGCTGCTCAAGGTGCCACGCATCAAGCCGGTTTCTTTTTGCAGCAACAGCACCTCGAGCAAATCGCTCACGGTTTCGGTGTGGCTGATGATGTAGTGGCGAATGGCGTCTTTGCCAAAGGTGTTCAGCATCTCGCGTGCGGTTTCAAAGATCGCCAGTTCTATGAGGGCGAGTTCAGAGTAGCTCGCACCCATCACGCGTAAGGGGCGGGCGTCGTGTAGCAGCTGGTTTAACACTGCAATGCGCTGTGCTTCACCCAGCTTGGCATAGTGTTTCTCCACACCCGCGGTGGCCAGCAATTCGGCCACCACCAACTCGTGTTGGTCAGAGCTTTGGCGCAAGTCCACCGTGGCGAGGTGAAAGCCAAACACCTCGACGGCACGTATCAACGGAGTGAGGCGTTGCGCCATCAACGCGCTGCCGTGTTGGGCATCAAGTGATTCCGCAATGACGCGCAAATCAGCCAACAGTTCTTGGGCGGACAGATAGGGGTTTTGGGGTGCCACGGCATGACGGGCGGCGTCACCGCCGGTGAGGTCTTTCAACGTGGCGGCCAAACGCGCATACATGCCGGTGAGGGCACGGCGATAGGGCTCGTCTTGTCGGTGTGCATTGGTGTCGGGTGAACGTTCAGCCAAGGCCTGCATCTCGGGCGTGATGTCCACCAACATGGCCGACATGGACAGCTCGCTCCCCAGAAAGTGCAGCTCGGTCAAGTAGTGGCGCAGCGCCACATCGCATTGGCGACGCAAGGCAAAGCGCAGGGTGTCGGCGTTGACATTGGGGTTGCCGTCGCGGTCGCCCCCAATCCATTGGCCCATGCGCAAAAAGCTGTGCACGTGCGCTTGACCCAACTCAGCTTCCAAGTCGGCATAGAGCTTTGGGATTTCGCTCAAAAAGGTCGACTCGTAATAGCTCAGTGCATTTTCAATCTCATCGGCCACGGTGAGTTTGGTGAAGCGCAGCAAGCGGGTTTGCCACAGCTGCAACACGCGGGCGCGCAGCTGCATTTCGTTGGCCGCGAGTTCGCGTTGGGCCAATGCGTCAGGGTTTTTGGACGTGTGTAACGCAGAGCGTGATTTGATGTCATCACGCAGGCCCAAGAGTTGGGCAATGCCACGCTCGGCATCCAAGATGCTTTTGCGTTGCACTTCGGTGGGGTGGGCCGTGAGCACAGGAGACACATGGCTGTGGGCTAAGGTTTGCACGATGCTTTTGGGGGCAATGCCCGCCGACTTGAGGCGGCTCAACGCCATGTGCAAGCTGCCTTCTTGTGTGTCACCGGCACGTTCGTGAATGGCACGGCGACGAATGTGGTGGCGGTCTTCGGCCAGGTTGGCCAAGTGACTGAAATAAGTGAAGGCCCGAATCACCCGCACCGTCGCTTCACCGCTGAGCGAGGCCAGCAACTTCTTCAGCGCTTTGTCGGCATTGGCGTCCGCGTCGCGGCGGAAGGCTACGGAGAGCTTGCGCACTTGCTCGACCAACTCATAGGTGTCGCGGCCTTCTTGCTCGCGAATCACATCGCCCAAGATGCGGCCCAGCAGCCGAATGTCTTCGACCAAGGGACGTTCGTTTTCTTTGGCTTGCTGTGTGGCACGCGCAGAGGCAGAGAGTTTGGGTTTGGCTGAGGAGGCTTTTTCAGTCATGGGTGGTTTGCGTGAGAGAGAGGGGATGTGGCTTTGATTGAGCGCTTCGCCGCAGCAGGGCGGCAGGCGAATGCGCGGGCGACGATTTCTGGTACAGCATGAGGAACCCGCGTATTCACCTGTCGCCCTGCGAGCACAGCAACCATCAGGCTTTCAAGCGCGCAGCCTGCGCCGCTTCGATGTCCTTGGCCATTTTTTTGCCCAACTCCACGCCCCATTGGTCGTAAGCGTGGATGCCCCAAATCGCTGCTTGGCAGAACACCTTGTGTTCGTACAACGCCATCAAAGCGCCCATGCTGCGTGGGGTGAGTGCATCGACCCAAATGGTGGTGCTGGGCACGTTGCCGGGGTAGCTGCGGTGAGGGGCCAAGCGTTGCACTTCGGCTTCGTCCAAGCCACTGTCGCGCAACTCACAGATGGTTTCTTCTGGGGTACGGCCTAAAGCCAAGGCTTGGGCTTGGGCTTGCATGTTGAGCAACACCACGCGGTGGTGTTCAGCGGCAAATGGCAAGGGGCTGCGTTCGGTGCGCAAGCCAATGAAGTCCATGGGCACCAAGTGCTTGCCTTGGTGAATCAGCTGGAAGTAGGCGTGTTGGCCGTCAATGCCCAATCCGCCCCACAACACAGGGGCGGTGGCTACTTGGACCGGGCTGCCATCGACATGCGTGCCTTTGCCGTTGGACTCCATGTCCATCTGTTGCAAAAACGAGGCGAACTTGCCCAAGGGCGAGGCATACGGCGCAATGTTGTGGGTGGTGGCGCCCAAGAAGTTGCGGTTCCACACACCAAACAAGGCCATGAGCAAAGGCAGGTTGTGATCGGCCGGTGCCGTCATGAAATGCTCGTCCATGGCGCGGGCACCCAAGAGCATGTCTTGGAACGCAAAGGCGCCAATCGAGATGGCTAAGGGCAAACCAATGGCCGACCACACCGAGTAACGACCACCGACCCAATCCCAAAAACCAAAAGTGTGTTCGGGGGTAAAGCCTTGTGCGGCTGAAATTTTCGGGTTGGCCGTCACGGCGATCAGGTGTTTGCCGAGTTGGTCCTCGGGGCAACCGCCATCGCTCAACCAACGCTTGGCGGAGGCCGCCAAGGTCATGGTTTCTTGTGTGGTGAAGGTTTTGCTTTGCACCACAAATGCGGTGCGTGCCGGGTTGAGGTAAGCCAGTGTGGTGTACAGGCTCCAAGCGTCCACGTTGGACACGTAGTGCACACGCACTTTGTTTTTGAAGCTGTCGCGGGTCAAGTGGCTCAGGGCTTCGGTGGTCATGCGCGGGCCGAGGTCAGAGCCGCCAATACCGAGGTTGACCACGTCGGTGATCGATTCGCCGCCAAAGCCTTTCATCTGGCCTTCACGCACTTTTTCTGCAAAGGTGCAGACGCGGTGCAACTCATGGGCGACTTGCTTCGAAATCTCGTGGCCCCAAGGCGGGTTGGGCACATGGCTGCCGCGCAAAGCCACATGCAGCACGGCGCGTTGCTCGGTGGCGTTGATGGGCTCGCCTTTGAACATGGCATGCGCTTGTTCCATCACGTGCGACTCCGTGGCCAAGGCCAAAAGCTGCTGCATCACATCGGGGGTGACGCGCTGGCGTTCGTAGTCGATGCTGATGCCCGCGCCGTTGGCGTGCAGCTGCGCGTTGCGTTCGGAATCTTTCAGCAACTCACGCAGATGCGGTTGTGGGCCCGTCGCGAGTTTTTGCAGGGCTTGCCACGCTTGGCGTTGGTGAGGGGGCACGAATGGAGTCATGGCTGAATTTTCGTCAAATTTAGTGCGGTTCTGATTTCAGTTGAATGAAACTTTTGATGGGGTACATGAATTAGATTGCATCAGCCGCTGCCGTTGCTTCACGTGCCAAGCGGGTAATTTCTGCCCAATCGCCACGTTCCACCACGTCGATAGGCGTGAGCCATGAGCCCCCGATCATGGCCACATTGGGTTGTTTCAAAAACTCCCCCATGTTGGCCAATGACACGCCACCTGTTGGGCAAAAACGCATGTCGCCCAAGGGGCCGCCCAAGGCTTTGAGCATGGCCAAACCACCGGCTTGCGCGGCAGGAAACAATTTGACCAAGCCAAATCCATGGTCGCGTGCGGCCATCACTTCACCCGGGGTCATCACGCCGGGCATGAAGGGCAGTTGGCAATCGACCGCGGCTTGCACCAA
>JBPCSU010000185.1:0-5348 GCA_051006815.1 Limnohabitans sp. | reverse complement strand
ACCTTGGCGTTGTTAGACAAAGCCAGAAAGCAATTGGATGCACGTGGCGTGGCCTTTGGTCCGGTGCGCGTGGGCGCCATGATTGAGGTGCCTGCCGCGGCCCTGAGCGTGAAGATGTTTTTGCGTTACTTCGACTATTTGTCGATCGGCACCAACGACTTGATTCAGTACACCTTGGCAATTGACCGTGCCGACGAGTTGGTGGCGCATTTGTACGACCCCTTGCATCCCGCCGTTTTGCGCTTGGTGGCTGACACCATTGCAGAGTCTCGTGCGCAAGGCAAAGGTGTGAGCGTGTGTGGCGAGATGGCCGGTGACCCGACGTTGACACGGTTGTTGCTGGGGCTGGGCTTGCGCAGTTTCTCGATGCATCCCACGCAAATTTTGGCGGTCAAGCAAGAGGTGATTCGTGCAGACACCTCGCGCCTTGAGGCGTGGGCGCAAGAGGTGTTGGCCAGCGACGAGCCCGCCGAGCTGATGGGGGTTTAACCCTTTGCTGCCGCAGACGCTGCGTGGGCTTGTTGGTCTGCGTGGTACGACGAACGCACCATGGCACCCACGGCCGCATGGCTGAAGCCCATTTCGTAGGCTTTTTCTTCAAACATCTTGAACGTGTCTGGGTGCACATAACGGCGCACGGGGATGTGGCTGGTGCTGGGAGCCAGGTATTGGCCAATCGTCAGCATGTCGATGTTGTGCGCGCGCATGTCTTGCATGACTTGCAAGATTTCTTCGTCGGTTTCACCTAAGCCCACCATCAAACCGCTCTTGGTCGGAATGTGCGGGAACAGTGCTTTGAATTTTTTCAGCAGGTTGAGGCTGAACGTGTAGTCGCTGCCGGGGCGTGCTTCTTTGTACAGGCGCGGCACGGTTTCCAAATTGTGGTTCATCACATCCGGCGGTGCGGCCTTCAGAATTTCTAAGGCACGGTCGTCGCGTCCGCGAAAGTCGGGAACCAGAATTTCAATTTGTGTTTGCGGTGACAGTACACGTGTGCGGCTGATGCAATCGACAAAGTGCTGGCTGCCGCCGTCGCGCAAGTCGTCGCGGTCCACACTGGTGATGACCACGTACTGCAGCTTGAGTGCTGCAATGGTTTGCGCCAAATTCTCGGGCTCGTTCACATCCAAAGGGTCGGGTCGACCATGGCCCACATCGCAGAACGGACAACGGCGGGTGCACTTGTCGCCCATGATCATGAACGTGGCGGTGCCTTTGCCAAAGCACTCGCCAATGTTTGGGCAGCTGGCTTCTTCGCAGACGGTCACCAATTTATTGGCGCGCAACACATCTTTGATTTCATAGAAGCGGGTGGAGGGCGAGCCCGCCTTGACGCGAATCCAATCGGGTTTTTTCAAAGCTTCGCCTTGCTCCACTTTCACAGGAATGCGGGATAGCTTCGCCGCTGCTTTTTGTTTGGCAGAGGGGTTGTAGTTTTCGACAGTTTGCGCTTCGCGCACGACGTGGTTGTCAGGGGTGGACATAGCGAATGGCCCTGTGGTCAGGGCGCCAAATAGGTAACGAGCTTTTGGCTCAAAACATCAGCTGCATCTTGCCAGCTGACCGATACGCCGATTGTAGAAAGATCAACGGTTTGCAACCCTTGATAACCACACGGATTGATACGTTGAAATGGGGAGAGATCCATGGCGACATTCAATGCAAGGCCGTGGTAGGTGCAATGCCGACTGACCTTGATGCCGAGGGCTGCAATTTTGCCCAGGCCAGCAAAGTCGGGGGCTGTGCCCGCATCTTTTTGCGGACGTTGCGCCAGCATGGCGTGGCTGCGTGGGTCTGCGAGGCGCACATAAATGCCTGGCGCGCCCGAGACGCGGTGGCCCGTCACACCAAAGTGGTCCAGCGTGCGGATCACGGCTTCTTCAATCCGGTAAACGTATTCTTTGACGTAGTAGCCCGCGCGTTGCAGGTCAATCAGCGGGTAGGCCACCACTTGGCCGGGGCCGTGAAACGTGACTTGCCCGCCGCGGTTGGTCGCGATCACGGGGATGTTGCCTGGGGCGAGTAAGTGATCTTCTTTGCCTGCCAGGCCTTGGGTGAAAACGGGATCGTGCTCGCACAGCCACAGCTCGTCGGGTGTTTCGGGGGTTCGCGCGGCCGTGAACTCTTGCATGGCCTGGTAGGTGGGCGGGTAAGGCACGCGGCCTAGCGCACGAAGCTTCATAAGCGTGCTTACAGAACCACTTTCACCATGGGGTGAGAGGTCAGGGTGCGGTAGATTTCGTCCAACTGCTCGCGGCTGGTGGCGGTGATGGTGATGGTTACGCCTAAATATTTGCCGCCACTGCTTTCTCGCAGTTCTAAGGCGTGGGCGGGGTCAAAGCTGGGGTCGAATTGTTCGGCAATGTGGGTCACCGCATGCACAAAGCCGTTGACGTTGGCGCCCATGACCTTGATTGGGAAGCGGCTGGGGTACTCAATCAGCGACTCTTTGCGCGGATCGTCTTGGGGGGCGAGGGGGGCTGTCATAAGCCGAATTATCCTCTTGCCGCTATTTTGTTTCAGGATATATGGGTTATCACGTACAATGGCAGGCTTTGCAGGACCTTGTGGATGTAACCTGGGCGTAAACAAACATGACCAGAATGCAGCCTGAAGATCAAGAAGACACATCCGACGACTTTCAGCCCTTGACCGCCGAGCAGGCGCGTGAGCTGAGAAAGCGTCAACCCCTTTTGTCAGTTTGGCGGGTGGTGTTGGCGCAAGCCCTGATGGGGGCTTTGTTGTCGATGGTGGCGTGGCTCGTGACAGCGCGAGTGGCTGCTGTGTATTCGGTGGCATATGGTGCGCTGGCCGTGGTTTTGCCGGCGGCATTGTTTGCCAGAGGCTTGACCAGTCGGGTGGCCTCCTTCAACGCGGGTGCTGCAGTGTTTGGCTTTTTCCTCTGGGAAATGGTCAAGATAGGTTTGACGGTTGCGATGTTGTTCGCGGCGCCTCGCCTGGTGAATGATTTGAGCTGGCCTGCCATGTTGGTGGGCTTGGTTGTGACAATGAAGGTCTATTGGGTAGCGTTAGGTTTGCGCCGAGTGTTTTACCCCGTGGTTCATATTTAAAGAAGAGCGAACGAATGTCTGTTGAACATGGTCCGACCGCTGGTGAATACATCGTTCACCACCTGACGCATCTGCAAAACAAGCCAATGGCTGGCGTCATTGATTTCTCTGTTTACAACCTGGATTCCATTTTTTGGTCGGTGTTGTTGGGTGTGGTGGCCAGCTTCTTCTTGTGGCGTGCAGCCCAAGGGGCAACAGCGCATGCGCCTGGTCGCTTCCAAGCGGCGGTTGAAATCTTGGTCGAGATGGTGGATAGCCAAGCCAAGGGCATCATTCACAACGCGGAAAGTCGCAAATTGGTGGCACCTTTGGCGTTGACTGTGTTTGTTTGGATTTTCTTGATGAACGCGATGGACTTGTTCCCTGTCGATTTGTTCCCCAAAATTTGGGAAATCATCTACGGCGCCAATGGCGGCGACGCACACCACGCTTACATGCGTGTCGTGCCATCGGCTGACTTGTCGACCACCTTGGGTTTGTCAACTTCTGTTTTGTTGGTCTGCGTGTCCTACAACATGAAGATCAAAGGCATCGGTGGTTGGGTGCACGAGTTGTTCTGCGCGCCCTTCGGTGCTCATCCTTTGTTGTGGCCCGTTAACTTCATCATGCAGATGATCGAATTCGCGGCCAAGACCGTGTCGCATGGCATGCGACTGTTTGGCAATATGTACGCTGGCGAGCTGGTCTTCATGCTGATTGCTTTGATGGGCGGCGCTGCTGCTGCCTCATTGCCAGGCATCTTGTTGCCCATCGGTCACATCATCGCTGGTTCTATTTGGGCCATCTTCCACATCATGATCATCACGTTGCAAGCCTTCATCTTCATGATGTTGACGCTGGTTTACGTGGGTCAAGCGCACGACGCGCACTGATTTCGGTTTTTCTTTTAACTTTTCTCACTCATCCATTCATAGGAGCAAAAAATGGAACACGTTCTCGGTTATGTAGCACTCGCAGCTGGCCTCATCATTGGTTTGGGCGCTATCGGTGCTTGTATCGGTATCGGCATCATGGGTAGCAAGTACCTCGAAGCTGCTGCACGCCAACCTGAGTTGATGAACGAATTGCAAACCAAGATGTTCTTGTTGGCTGGTCTGATCGACGCGGCTTTCTTGATCGGCGTTGGTATCGCCATGATGTTCGCTTTCGCGAACCCCTTCGTCCTGAAGTAATCCAGCAACAACCAAGAAGAAAGGTGTTGCCGTGAGCATCAACGCAACCCTGTTCGTCCAGATGATCGTTTTCGCGGTCCTGGTGTGGTTCACGATGAAGTTCGTGTGGCCCCCAATCGCGACAGCTCTTGACGAACGTTCAGAAAAAATCGCCCATGGTTTGGCTGCGGCTGAACATGCCAAGATTGAACTCTCTAACGCGCACAAAGAGGTGGAACTCAAGCTGGCCGAAACCCGCAATGAGTCCACCGCCTTGTTGGCTGACGCTGAGCGTCGTGCACAACACTTGATCGACGAAGCCAAGGCCCACGCCTCGGAAGAAGCGAAAAAGATTGTTGCTGCTGCACATGCAGAAGCCGCGCAAGAAGTCGTGAAAGCCCGTGAAGCACTGCGTGAGCAAGTTGCTGCATTGGCGGTAAAAGGCGCTGAGCAGATTCTCCGCAAGGAAGTCAATGCTGGTGTCCATGCCGACTTGTTGAGCCGCCTGAAGACTGAGCTGTAAGAGGACAACATGGCCGAACTCGCCACCATTGCCCGCCCTTACGCAGAAGCTTTGTTCAAGGCTTCGGCCGCAGACCTGAGCGGTACCGCTGCCTGGCTCGAAGAGCTGGCTGCGATCGCTGGGAACGCCCAATTGCTGCAGTTTGCAGAAGGTCCTAAAGTCACTTCGAATCAAGTGTTTGACTTGATCTCGGGTGTTGCTAAATCCAAGTTGTCTGCGGCTGCACAAAACTTTTTGCGCGCTGTGATCGACAACGGCCGTTTGAGTGCTTTGCCAGAAGTGGCGGCTCAATTCCGTGCCCATGTCAACGCGCAAAGCGGTACGGCAGATGCCGTGGTGTACAGCGCGTTTGATATCGACGCAGCGGCTTTGGCTGATGTGAAGACAGCACTGGAAAAGCGTTTTGGCCGCAAACTCAATGTCACTGTGGCTTTGCAGCCTGAGCTGATTGGCGGTATTCGCGTGGTGGTGGGTGACGAAGTGTTGGACACTTCTGTCAAAGCCCGTTTAGATCAAATGAAAGTTGCGCTGACGGCTTAATGCCTGTCAGCCCTAACAAGAAAGAAGGAAAGAGTCATGCAACTCAATCCAGCAGAAATCTCT
>JBPCSU010000184.1:0-6927 GCA_051006815.1 Limnohabitans sp. | reverse complement strand
CCAAATTCTCTGAAAAACTGGCGACTCTGACGCCTGGCGAGATTTCTGCGGTGATTCAAATGGCTTGGGAAGATCGCACATCGTTTGAGTCGATCTATGAGCGCATGGGGCTCACGGAGTCAGATGTCGCAAGGCTGATGCGCCTAGAGCTCAACCCCAGCTCTTTTCAGTTGTGGCGCATGCGCATGAAAGGACGAGTGACCAAACATCGCGCACTCAGAAGCCCAGACATGAAATTTGATGATCGATTGATCGCCAACCACCGTCGTGCCAACTGTTAAATGTGCGCGTGCCATTTCGCACCAACTGATGTTGAGGGTATGAGATCGATGCTTTGTGTCGCAGTCGCCACCGCTGACGATGTCTTGGCTAAAAAAATAGCCAGGGCCATGCCCCAAAGCGAGATGCGCATCGTGAGACTCCCATCGATCAATCCGCGTGCTCCATCACCGGCAAGCACTGATTTCGATTTGATTGCAATGGACTATTCAAACCATCGCATCGATGAGGTGGCGAGTTCGTACCTTCAGCGCTGCTTGTCTAAATCAACGCCCAGTATTGCGATCGTCTCTGACGGCCATGTTGATTTGGCGGTGCAGTTACTTAACGCCGGAGTGGACCGGTGTTTGCCGGTTTCGTTTGATGAAGATCACTTCAGAGCTGTGGTGAGAGCGCTGACAAGACGCAGCCAGGGGCTGGCTTCATCGGTGAGTGCGTATGGTGCGTTGAGCTTTCATCACGCCACAAAACGCACTTGCATCCATGGTGTAGAGGTGGAGCTGACCGCCAGGGAAACCCAAGTGCTCGAAGTGTTGTTGAGGCGGGTGGGGCAACTCATCTCAAAAGAGACGTTCATTGAAGCAATGGGGCCTGACAGCATCGACATCAACAGCTCTGCGGTCGAGGTTTACATCTATCGGCTGCGAAAGAAAATTCCACACGATGTGCTGCCTATTCGAAACATCAAACGCTGTGGGTACTACCTGCGGCGCTTCACGCCCGCACTCAGTTCGGTCTAGGAATCAGCTTGTACGACACCATCTTGCCGGTGGCGTCGACTTTGGCCAGCACCATGTCACCAGACGCAATGTTCTCGCCCATGAACTCGAAGATGTTCACATGGTGCGTCACCAAGATGAGTGCTTTGTCGCCTTTGGTTTTGAGTTTTTCAGCAATGAACCGATGCAGTGCTTGGTTGCGCTCTTTGGCTTTGTGCATCTCATCAAAGAAGGAGGCCAGGGACTCTTCAACTTTGACGTCACCGAATTGCAGTAACTCGGCGGTGTCTTTGCAGCGGCACCAAGCACTCGAGTGCACTTCGGCTATCGCGACGCCTTGTTTGCGCAACCAGTTGCCCACGGTTTTGGCTTGTGATCGTCCCTCGGTGCTGAGGTTGCGCTGGGTTTTGCAATCGCTCAGTGTGTAGTTGGCAGGGTCGCCCACACCAGGGGCCAACGTGTGACGCATGAGCAAAACATGGTCGGTCGATTTCAGCTTGTCACTCAGTTCACTGGCGTGCGCAAAGAATGAGGCGAATAAGCTGACCGCGATGAGTGCGCAAGTTTTGAGGTTCATAAGATTATTTTGTTTTCAATGAATTTGAAAATTCATGCTGGATGAGTTGATCGATCGCTATGGCGAGCTTGAAATCTTTCTGTGTCAGTCCATACGCATCGTGCGTCAGCAGACGAATTCGCACATGGGTGTAGGTGGACACAAACTCCGGGTGATGGTCGTGACGGTCTGCGATCTCGCCGACCTTCTGCAAAAACTGCATGGCTGTTTGAAAGCTGTCAAAGTTCCACTCTTTGCGAATGCTGGCCTTGTGTGCATCCAAGGTCCAATGGTCGAGCGTGCTCAAGCCTTGATCAATCTCGGCGCTGTTGAGTTTGGCTACAGGCATCTTTTAGCTCCTGCGGGTGAACGACAACGTGACATCGCCCAAATGAACCCCTAGCTTGGTCATGCGTGCTTTGTTCAGCATGATGCGGTCGTTCATGAGGTACATCCAGTCATCCATTTGCACGTTCAAGACCGAGCCATCGACGGGCAGGGCGAGTGTGTATTGCCAATTGAATGCGTTGCCTTTGACCTGGCCTGTGGCGGTGCCCACCACATCGCCTGCTGTGCCTTCGTATTGACCGTTGCCCATGTCGGTCAGCTGCCACACACGCTTTTCTTGTGTGCCGTCTGAATACACAAAGTCTTCATCTAACACGCCTTTGCCGTCTTTCCAATGGCAGTGCATTTCCACGGTGAAGCGTTTCACCACTTTGCCATTGCGATCGGTGAAGATGCCCCATGCATCGACCACGCCATTGAAATACGTTGGCAAATCCAGTGCGGGTTTTTCATTGGCGTAATCGGACACCTTGGGGCTGGCACAGCCCATGAGACCTGTTGTGACCAGCGTGGTGCCTAAGCCGCTGGCTAACAGTAAACGTCGATTCATGAAACGTTGATGCATCAGGGTGTTTCCTTGGGAATGTGTGAGGTGTGTTGAGCCGCGATGACCAGCAAGGGCATGGCCAGCATCCAGGCGAGGGCAATCAAAAACATGTGCGTGGGCGAAGCATCCAAAGCGGCGGCCCCCAGTTTGGCGCCGGCGTAATAAGTGAGCGGGCCGAAGACCAAGCCCAGAAGCGCCGCGGTGACGCGGGGTTGCTGTTGCAAAAACGCAAGAGACGAGTTGAGTGTGAAAGCAAACAAAACCCAAAGCGGCCAAAGCCAGAACGGACTCAGGGGGCCGAGTGCCCAGCCGTAAAAGTCAATGACTGCAAACTGTTGCAGGGAAGCGTCGAGCAAGACGCCAAGTAGCAAAGCCAACGCGGCGAGTTTGAGTTCTTGCTGGGGGAATTGAGCAAAGTACAAATGGGCGCCCGCTAAGATGGCGCAAAAGCCAATGGCCTCAAGCTCCAAGCCCCGCCCCACGCCAGCGATGCAGGCCCACCAACCGGCCTGAAATCCAAGAGCGTTGATCAGCTTGTTCATGCGTGGATTCTAAAAATCCAGCGCAACCCTTGGGCGTCAAAGGGTATCGCAGGGGCTAGTGGATGTCGCGTTCATACCAGCCCTTGCTGCGGTTCACCACATGCACCACCAGCAGCATCACGGGCACCTCAATCAGCACGCCCACCACAGTGGCCAAGGCGGCGCCTGACTCAAACCCAAACAGGCTGATGGCGGCGGCCACGGCGAGTTCGAAAAAGTTAGACGCCCCAATCAGTGCGGAGGGGCAAGCCACGTTGTGGGCTTCGCCCAGTGCGCGGTTCAAGCCATAGGCCAAGGCCGAGTTGAACAGCACCTGAATCAGAATGGGCACGGCCAGCAAGGCGATGACCAAGGGCTGCTTCAAAATGGCTTCGCCTTGAAACGCAAACAGCAGCACCAGCGTGGCCAGCAGGGCGGTGATGGACCATGGGCCAATGCGCGCCATGACTGCCTCAAACGCTTCGGCTCCTTTGCTGAGCAGCGCTTTGCGCCACATCTGCGCCAGCACCACGGGGATGACGATGTACAGCACCACCGAGGTAATGATCTAGTCCCACGGCACGATGATGGCCGACAGCCCGAGCAAGAACGCCACCAACGGCGCAAACGCCACCACCATGATGGCGTCGTTCAACGCCACTTGCGACAGGGTGAACAACGGGTGGCCGTGGGTGAGGCGGCTCCACACAAACACCATGGCGGTGCAGGGCGCAGCGGCCAACAAAATCAGGCCTGCGATGTAGCTGTCAATTTGGTCTTGGGGGCAGCCAAGGGGCGAACAAGTAACGAATGAAAAACCAGCCTAGCAGCGCCATCGAAAACGGTTTGACCAACCAGTTGACGAACAGCGTCACACCAATGCCTTTGATGTGCTGACGCACTTCGTGCAGCGCACCAAAGTCGACCTTCACCAGCATGGGGATGATCATTACCCAAATCAGCAAACCCACAGGCAGGTTGACTTGCGCGTATTCGAGTTGGGCAATGGCTTGAAACAGTTCAGGCTGCCATTGCCCCAGCGCGATGCCCACCACGATGCACATGGCCACCCAGGCGGTGAGGTAGCGTTCAAAGAAGTTCATACGTGCGACTCCTGGCTCAGCTCGCGTGCGGTGTGCTGCAGCATGGCTTTTTGCAGTTTGTCGGCAGGTAAGTCGACCAGCAGTTGCAAGCGTTTTTGAATCAGGTACAGCGTGTTGCGAAAGGCCTGCAGGCGATCTTCGTCTGTGCCTTCTACCGCCGAGGGGTCGGCGTAGCCCCAATGTGCGGTGGCGGGTTGGCCGGGCCAGTAGGGGCAGACCTCACCCGCAGCGTTGTTGCACACGGTGATCACCAAATCCATGTGCGGCGCATCGGGCTTGGCAAACTCGTCCCAGCTTTTGCTGCGCAGGTACGCGGTGTCAATGCCAGCCGCCTGTAGCACCTGAATGCCCAGCGGGTTGGGTTGTTGGTTGTCGCGCGGGCTGCTGCCGGCTGAGTAGGCTTTGAAGTGTGTGCCACTGGCGCCCTTGGCCATGTG
This sequence comes from Limnohabitans sp., assembly GCA_051006815.1. Lineage (GTDB taxonomy): Bacteria > Pseudomonadota > Gammaproteobacteria > Burkholderiales > Burkholderiaceae_C > Limnohabitans. The sequence continues at coordinate 2,417 of JBPCSU010000184.1, read as the reverse complement.
GTTGAGCAAGGCTTCCGACAGGATGCTGCGTGCCGAGTTGTGCGTGCACAGAAAGAGGACGTTGAGAGTGGTCATGGAGAGTCTCGTTGCAGTGATAAGGCGTGAATTAGCAGCAGCCACCACCAGGTGTGCAGCACGTGCCGGCTTTGACGCGAGGTTTTTCAGCGGTGGTCGTAGTTGCAGCCAAAGCTGCGGGGGCGCAGCACACATCCATTGCCAAACAAGCGGTGTGCTTGAATCCTGTGGAGAGTGTCAACGTGTGACCATCGCTGGTGCCGTTTATAACGGGGTATTGCGACACCACGGTGGCTTCGTGCTCAATCTCAACTGGCAAGTCGAGCGAAGGCAGCACATCGCCCGCCATGCGCAAGATGTTGGCCAGCTTGGTGGTTTCTAAACGATGGTCCACATCGGTGTGCACCCAGGTTTGCAGTAAGCAACTTTCGACCTTGCGCAACGTGCCGCCGCAGTCCATGAAGTTTTTGGTCACATGGCCCACCTCGGTGATGTGAAAGTGGGGCGCAACGGCGTCGCCATTGGGCAGTTCAATGCGCAGGGCTTGGCCTGGATGGGCGGACAAGAGACCTAAAAATTGTTCGACGTTCATGGCGTTTTCCTTCTTCCCTTCTTCGATAGGCAATGCGTTAGCAACAGACTTGCGCTTTTTCAGGTACCACCGCGCACGATTGACCTTGGCAGCAGTCTTCGGTGAGGTAGGTGAGCAGGTGGTTCATGCGCGCAAATTCGGCGCGGTAAATCAGGTGGCGGCCACTCGCCTGTGCGCTGACCAAGCCAGCATGGCTGAGGGCCTTCAAATGAAACGACAACGCGCTGGGGGCGAGCTGCAGCAGGCTGCCCAGGGTGCCGGCGGTCAAGCCCTCGCTGCCCGCCACCACCAAGGCCCGAAAGGCCCGTAAACGCTGGGTTTGCGCCAAAGCCGCCATGGCTTCGACGGCTTCTGATTCAGAAAATTTAGGTTTTTTCATATTTCAATAATACTTGAAATATTGAAATAAAAACCGTCATATTTGTCACATTTCCGTCATATTGACTCACTACAGTGACTGCAGTTCTTAACCAACGCAAGGAATCACATGAATACGAAACGCACCTTCATCAAATCGGTGGCTGCAGCTGCTATGGCAACTTTGGCGATAGGGTCAGCCTTCGCTGCTGATATCACCGGCGCAGGCGCGACCTTTCCCTTTCCTATTTATGCCAAGTGGGCTGAAGGCTACAAAGCCGCCACAGGCAATGGCTTGAACTACCAATCGATCGGCTCTTCTGGCGGTATCCGTCAAATCAAAGCCAAGACGGTGACCTTTGGTGCTACCGATGCGCCTTTGTCAGGTGAAGATTTGGAAAAAGAGGGCTTGGTGCAGTTCCCCGCCATCATCGGTGGCACCGTGCCTGTGGTGAATTTGGAAGGCTTTAAGCCTGGTGAGTTGCGTATCACGGGCCCTGTGTTGGCCGACATGTTCTTGGGCAAGATTGCCAACTGGAACGATCCCAAAATTGCAGCCTTGAACCCCGGTAAAAAGTTGCCTGATCAAGCCATTACTGTGGTGCACCGCGCTGACGGCTCGGGCACGACGTTCAACTTCACAGATTATTTGAATGCGGTCAGCAAAGACTGGTCGACCACAGTGGGTAAGGGCGCTGCTGTGAAATGGCCAGCGCCTTCTTCTGTCGGCGGCAAGGGTAACGAAGGTGTGGCTGCCAACGTGAACCGCGTGAAAGGTTCTTTGGGCTATGTGGAATACGCCTACGTGAAAAAGAACAACATGACCTTTATGCAGTTGCAAAACGCGGATGGCAAATACGTGGCCCCCGATGATTTGACATTTGCAGCCGCAGCTGCAGGTGCTGACTGGATGAGCGTGCCTGGTATGGGTGTTTCGATGGTCAATGCCAAAGGTGCTAACAGCTGGCCGATCAGCACAGCCTCATTCATCTTGATGTACAAGCACCCCGCCGACAAAGCTGCCGCGGCTGAAGCCATCAAGTTTTTTGATTGGTCTTTTACCAATGGTAAAAAAATGGCACAAGACCTCGACTACGTGGCGTTGCCTGACAGCTTGACCACGCAAATCCGCGCGAAGGTGTGGACACAAATTCAAAAGTAATTTGAATTGAGCTAATGAATTCCGTCGGCCTCGCGATTCACGCAATGCCGACGGATTTTTAGTTTTTAAGCAGCAGGGTATTTCTATGAGTCTAGGGTCCGTCATGAGCTCACAAAATTTATTGCGAGAAGAATCAGGTCAAGCGGTCAGTGCTGACATGGTGGCGATTGCGAAGAAACAACGCACACAAGATTTCTTCTTCCACCGCATCACGCAAGCGTTTTCGTTGCTCGTGTTGGCGGCGCTGTCTGGGATCATCATTTCTTTGTTTGTGAATGCGTGGCCCACATT
>JBPCSU010000183.1:0-4220 GCA_051006815.1 Limnohabitans sp. | reverse complement strand
TTTGCCAGCAATGGGGTGAGCAGGCACCAAGCACGGCAAGCGCTCACCCAAGGTGGCTTGGGCGGCAGCGATTACATCGCATTTGGTGGAGCCCACATCCATCAACAAGGTGTTGGGTTGCAGCACATCACGCATGGCCGCAAAGCTGCTGTGTGTGGCACCCACCGGGACGGCGAGCAACACCAAGTCGGCGCCTTGCACGGCGTCGGCCACGCTGCAACAGGCTTGGTCAATGACCTTAAGCTCTACCGCGCGCTGGCGCGTTTTTTCGGAGGCGCTGAAACCGACGATGGTTTCTACCAAACCTGCTTGGCGCAAAGCGAGCGCAAACGAGCCGCCCATCAGGCCACAGCCGATGAGGGCAAGCCGTTGGAACTTCATCGCGATATCACTCAGAAACGGGGTACGAACCCAGCACTTTGTAGAAGGCGCACAAGCCTTGCAGCTCTTGCAGTGCAGCGGCTACGTGTGGTTGGCTGACGTGGCCTTGGATGTCGATGTAGAAGTAGTACTCCCACTGGCCTGATTTGGCTGGGCGCGACTCGAAGCGCGTCATCGACACGCCGTTGTTCTTGAGAGGCACCAGCAAGTCGTGCACTGCGCCTGGACGGTTGGGCACGGACACCACCAAGCTGGTGCAGTCGTTGCCCGAGGCGGGAGGCGTGGCCAAGGTTTGCGGCAATGCGATGACAGCAAAGCGCGTGCGGTTATAAGCCTCGTCTTGAATGGCGTGGTGCACGATGTGCAAGCCAAATTGGCTGGCTGCACGCTCGCTGGCCAAAGCCGCCCAGGCCGGGTTGGTGGCTGCCAAGCGCGCACCTTCGGCATTGCTGGCCACGGCGCGTCGTTCCACATGCGGCAAGTGTTGCGACAACCAACCTTGGCACTGCGCCAAGGCTTGGGGGTGGGCCATGACCACTTCAATGCCTGCATCCGAGTTAATTTGGCGCATCAAGTTGTGACGCACCAGTAGGCTGACTTCGCCCACCACATGCACGGGGGAACGCAAGAACAAATCGAGCGAGCGGGCCACCACACCTTCGGTGGAGTTCTCCATGCCCACCACGCCGTATTGCGCGGTGCCTGCGGCAGTGGCATGGAAGACTTCGTCGAAGTTGGCGCAATAAATCAGGTTGGCAGCGCTGCCGAAAAATTCAATTGCCGCTTGTTCGCAGAACGTGCCTTGGGGGCCCAATACGGCCACACGTTGTGGGGCCTCAAGCGCCAAGCACGCTGACATGATTTCGCGCCAGATAGACGCCACGTGCTCGTTCTTCAACGGGCCAGGGTTGGCTTGGGTGATCTTGTCGATCACTTGCGCCACGCGGTCGGGGCGGAAGAAGGGGGAGCCTTCGGCGCGTTTGATTTCGCCCACTTGTTCGGCCACTTTGGCCCGATCGTTGACTAACTGCAGCAGCTGTTTGTCGAGTGCATCAATTTGCACGCGCAAAGCGGCCAGGGCTTCAGACTGAATGGGTTGTTGGCTCATGGCGTGAATCTTGTGCGTGAATTAGGCGTGTGATTTTTCAAACGCTTGCATGTAGCTCACCAGCGCTTGCACGCCTTCGATGGGCATGGCGTTGTAGATGCTGGCACGCATACCGCCCACCGATTTGTGGCCTTTGAGCTGCAGCAAACCGGCTGCTTTGGCACCGGTTAAGAAAGCGTCGTTGCGCGATTCATCGGCCAAGAAGAATGGCACGTTCATGCGCGAGCGACAGTCGTGCGCCACGGTGTTGCTGTAGAAGCTGGAGCTGTCCAAAAAGTCATACAACAGCTTGGCTTTGGCGATGTTGCGTTGCTCCATGGCCGTCACACCCCCTTGGCGTTTGAGCCACTGGAAGGTCAGGCCCGCCATGTAGATGCTGTACGTGGGCGGCGTGTTGTACATCGAGCCGTTGTCAGCCACAGTTTTGTAGTTGAACGCGCTGGGGCACGCTTTGAGTGCGTGACCTAGCAAGTCTTCACGCACGATCACCAGCGTCACGCCGGCGGGGCCGATGTTCTTTTGTGCGCCGCCAAACGCCACGCCGACTTTCGACCAGTCGACAGTGCGTGAGAGCACGTGGGACGAGAAGTCAATCACCAACGGTGCATCTGAGCCCAAAGCCTTCAAGTCAGGCAGGCTGTGGAACTCCACGCCATGAATGGTTTCGTTGGTGCAAATGTGCACGTAACGCGCACCTGCACTGAGCTGCCATTGCGCAGGGGCGGGCAGGGTGGTGAAGTTGCCTTCGGCACCTGTGGCTGCCAAATGTGGCACGCAATATTTGCCCGCTTCTTTGTAGGACTTTTCGCTCCAGCTGCCGGTGACCACCACGTCGATGGTTTCGCCGTGGGAGAGGTTCAACGGCACGATGGCGTTTTCTGCCAGACCACCGCCTTGCATGAACAAGATTTTGAAGTTGGCCGGCACGGCCAACAGCTCGCGCACATCGGCTTCGGCTTGTTCGTAAATGCTGATGAACTCTTTGCCGCGGTGGCTCATCTCCATCACGCCCATTCCGCTACCGTGCCAATCGGTCATCTCTGCAGCGGCTTGTTGCAACACTTCCAGCGGCATGGCCGCTGGGCCTGCAGAAAAGTTGAAGGCGCGTGTCATCGTTGGATCAAGCCTCGTCGCCTGCGGCGTCGGTGCCATCACCTTCGCTGTCGTTGCCATTGGCATCGTTTTCCACAATGCGTTGCAAGCCGCTCAGCTTGGCGCCTTCGTCCAAACCGATCAAGGTTACGCCTTGTGTGGCACGGCCCATCTCGCGAATTTCTGCTACACGGGTGCGCACCAACACACCGGTGTCGGTGATGAGCATGATTTCATCTTCGGCTTGCACCAAGGTGGCAGCGACCACTTTGCCGTTGCGCTCGGATTGCTGGATCGCAATCATGCCTTTGGTGCCACGACCATGGCGCGTGTATTCGCTGATGTTGGTGCGTTTGCCGTACCCGTTTTCGGTGGCGGTCAACACGCTGGCGCGGGCCACACCATCATCGGCGCTGGCGTTGGGGTCTTCCTGTTCAGAGACCAACATCGCGATGACGCTTTGGCCTTCTTCAATCATCATGCCGCGCACACCACGGGCGCTGCGGCCCAAGGGACGCACATCGTTTTCGTCAAAGCGCACAGCCTTGCCACCATCGCTGAACAGCATCACGTCGTGCTTGCCATCGGTCAGGGCAGCGCCAATTAGGTAATCGCCGTCGTCCAAATTGACCGCAATGATGCCGCCCTTGCGGGGGTTGTTGAACTCGTCGAGCGAGGTCTTTTTGACGGTGCCCATGGAGGTGGCCATGAACACAAATTGGTCTTCAGGGAAAGTGCGTGCATCGCCGGTGAGAGGCAACACCACGTTGATTTTTTCGCCCTCTTGCAAGGGGAACATGTTGACGATGGGGCGACCGCGCGAACCACGTGAACCTGCGGGCACTTCCCACACCTTGAGCCAATACAAACGGCCGCGGTTGGAGAAGCACAAGATGTAGTCGTGCGTGTTGGCGATGAAGAGTTGGTCAATCCAATCGTCATCTTTGGTGGCAGTGGCTTGCTTGCCGCGACCGCCACGTTTTTGCGCACGGTACTCAGACAAAGGTTGGCTCTTGATATAGCCGCTGTGGCTGAGCGTGACCACCATGTCGGTGGGGGTGATCAAGTCTTCGGTGCCCAAGTCTTGGGCGTTGTGTTCGATCACGCTCCGGCGCCCGCCGAGCTTGCTTTGACCGAATTCGTTTTTCACCAAAGTCAGCTCGTCGCCAATGATGGTGGACACACGCTCGGGCTTGGCCAAGATGTCGAGCAAATCGTCAATTTCGGCCATCACGTCTTTGTATTCGTTGACGATCTTGTCTTGTTCCAAACCGGTCAAGCGTTGCAAACGCATTTGCAAAATCTCTTGGGCTTGGGTGTCGCTCAAGCGGTACAAACCATCGCTGCCCATGCCGAACTCTTTTTCCAAACCGTCGGGGCGGTAGTCGTCCGCATTGATCACGCCGCCATCGGCACGGCTGCGGGTGAGCATTTCGCGGACCAGTTGGCTGTCCCAAGACTTGGTCATCAACTCAGCCTTGGCCACGGGGGGCGTTGGTGCGTTGCGAATGATGCGGATGAACTCGTCGATGTTGGCCAAAGCCACAGCCAAACCTTCCAGCACGTGGCCGCGTTCGCGGGCTTTGCGCAGGGTGAAGATGGTGCGGCGTGTGACCACTTCGCGGCGGTGACCCAAGAA
>JBPCSU010000182.1:0-5438 GCA_051006815.1 Limnohabitans sp. | reverse complement strand
GAATCACCATGGGCGGAAACAAATCCACGGCGCTGCTCAAGGCTTGAGACAACGAAATGCCACGTAGGAGTTGGGCTTGCATGGCGCCGTATGATAATTCAAACACCCAGTTTCCCGTCACGCCCTGCAGCGACTCCAAGGCTTCGGTCAGCGGAATGCCCGCACCCAACAAGGTGGACAAGGTGCGTGTCCAGCGAGCGGTGCAGGTGTGGCGGGTGAGCGGGCCTGCCACTGGCAGCCGAAGCCAGAGGCGGTGGATGTGCTGCTGCCACTGGGGGTGTCGTCGATACAGGCGCTGTGCGAGCCAGCCTGTGGCCAACCCCATCACGATCACAAAGACGCCGTTCTGCTGCGCCCCGCGGCTCAGGCCGATGACCACGCGGGTTAGCCATGGCAGCTCGGCCCCAAAAGACGCAAATATGTTTTCAAATGCGGGGACCACCCACACCAAAATCACGATCAACACCGTCAAGGCCAAACTCAATACGATGCTGGGGTACAACAAGGCCGAGCGCACGGTGGCCCGCAAAGCGTCTGTCTTTTCCAGATGATGTGCCAGTCGCTCCAAGAGCGTGTCCAGCATGCCTGTCACTTCGCCCACCGCGACCAAATTGCAAAAGAAGGCATTGAACACCCCATGTCGTCGCAGGGCTTGGTTCAGTGCCAGGCCCGCTTCTATGTCGTGGTGCACCTGGGTAAGCACCGCTTTGAAACCCGGGTGGGACTCGCCCCGTTGCAGGATGTCCAACGCTTGCAGCAACGGGATGCCTGCGTGCAGCAGGCTGGCGAATTGGCGCGTGAAGGCCGGCAGGCGTTGTGCCGGGATGCGGACATGGAATCCTTGACGTAGCCAAGTTGGCAGCGCGTATTGGCGCTGAATCCGTGTGGGGCGGATGCGTTGTGCATGCAACTGGGCCCTCACTGCGTCGACATTCGGTGCTTGCAACTCACCGTGCTGAAGGCGACCGTCGCGGTCGTTCCCACGCCAGGCATAACGGTGCTCAGCCATGGTGTGTCAGCGCCATGACTTCTTGTGCGGAGGTCAGGCCTTGCCACACCTTGAGCCAACCGGCTTGGCGCAAGGTCAACACACCTTCACGCGCGGCTTGTTCTGCCAAAGTGTGGGCGTCACGGTCTTGCATGATGAGTGCCTGCATGGCTGATGTGATGGGCATGACTTGGTACAACCCGATGCGACCTTTGTAGCCGTGGTCGCAGGCCGGGCAACCCATGGCTTGGTAGAGGGGCGCATGGGTGGGGCGAGGATAAGGTTGCAGTGCCTCTTGATCGTGCGCGCTGAGGCAACGCCACGCGTGCGCTGCGTCGTCGGAACTGGCCGGTTGTTTGCAGTGCTCGCACAGACGTCGCACTAAGCGTTGCGCGGTGATCAGACTCACGCTGGCGGCCACGTTGAAAGCCGCGACGCCCATGTGGCGCAGACGTGCCAAGGTACCAGGCGCATCGTTGGTGTGCAGGGTTGACAACACCAAGTGCCCGGTTTGTGCGGCCTGGATGGTGATTTCGGCTGTTTCGAGATCCCGAATTTCCCCCACCATGATCACATCTGGGTCTTGGCGCAGCATGGCTCGCAAGGTGTTTGCGAAGCCCAGGCCTGCACGTGGGTTGATGTTGACTTGGTTGGTCCCAGGCAGGTGAATTTCAGAAGGGTCTTCGACCGTAGAGATATTGACCTCTGTGCGATTCAGCAAGTCCAAACAGCTGTACAAGGAAGATGTTTTGCCTGACCCCGTCGGGCCTGTCATCAAAATCAAACCATGAGGGCGACCGATGGCTTGGATCAATCGGCTGCGATCGTGGGGCTCGTAGCCCAAGGTGGTCAAACTGGGGCGTTCACGGCTGAAATTCAAAATCCGAACCACGATCTTTTCACCAAGCAAGGTCGGTAGAGAGCTGACGCGCAGGTCTACGGTGTGACCTGCATGTGCGTATTGAATTCGCCCGTCCTGCGGAATCCTTTTTTCAGCGATGTCCATGCGCGCCAATATTTTGAGACGGGAAACCACCGAGTCCCGCAATTGAAACGCAGGGGTTGCTGTGGTGCGAAGCAAGCCGTCAATGCGCAAGCGGATACGAAAAGTGTCTTCGCCGCTTTCAAAATGCACATCCGAGGCCTCCAGTTCAAGGGCTTGATGGAGTATTTGATCAATGGTGTGAATGGCGGAGTCGGTCGGTGTCGGCATCGTGCTTTTCCTGTGGAATCCTTGAATTCTTTTCAGGTGTGCTTTGTGCGGGGCGAGTGCATGTCACAAAACCGAGGGGTACCAGCCATTTTTTGACTTGATAAGAAATTAAGTAAACTACCCCGATCAGCTTTGCTGGTAATTCAATTAACGAGGAAATAAAACGTGAATAAAACCGAACTCATCGAACACATCGCCGATAAATCAGATATCTCTAAAGCAGCTGCCACTCGTGCACTTGCTTCGATCATCGATGCCGTTAAGAAAACCCTGAAAAAAGGCGACACCTTGACTTTGGTCGGTTTCGGTACTTTTAGCGTGAGCAAGCGTGCTGCGCGTACAGGCCGCAACCCACGCACAGGCGCTGCATTGAAAATCAAAGCTGCCAAGGTGCCACGCTTCAAGCCAGGCAAAGGTTTGAAAGATGCTTTGAATTAATATTTATTTAATTCAGAATAATAAGGTCCGCTTTATGCGGGCTTTTATTTTTTTATAAAAGGGTTTAGAATTAATATTCCTTTATATATTGATTTGGAGTATTTATGGCCCGCATTACTGTTGCATCTCAACTTGCCGCTATTCGTAAACAGCGTGAGTTGCTGGAGAAAAAAGAACAGGCCTTGAAAGCAAAATCGCATGACAAAGTGTTGGCCAAAATCGTTGCTTTGGCGAAAGATGCTGGCTTGACTGCCAGCGACATCACCAAGGCTTTGAGCGCTGGTAAGCCAGCGAAAGCCGGCAAAGTGGCTCGTGGCCCTAAAAAAGGTGCTTTGGCGGGTAAAAAAGTAGCCCCCAAATACCGCAACCCTGCCAATCCTGAGCAAACCTGGACTGGCCGTGGCGTGTCTCCCACTTGGGTTCAAGCGCTGAAAGCTGCGGGCACGTTGGATGCCGCTTTGATTGCATCAGCAGCTGCTGCTTAATGACTGATTGCCGAGCGTGAATCATGAATCGTTTTAAATACTTGATTTCTGCGATGGCAATTATTTCTTTTGCTGCCGCTGCAAAACCCATTGGCCCCTATCCTTTCATGCATGTGAGCGAATTGCCAGATCCTTTGCGATCTGTGTGGAAAGAACTCAAGCCTGAAATGACGCCAATGAGCCACTGTGCGGCAGCATTTGACAGCCATTCGGATGGTGAAAAAATGGCATTTCGATGCTCGATTCACATCAAAATGTCTGCCGAGGGCGAGCGTCGTGCCATGCGCTATTGCGAAGAAAAACGTGCAGAAAAGGGCATCAAAATGCCCTGTAAATTAGTAGAAGAATAAATATCTGGTGCGCTAGTTAGTGGCGCACCAGATTCAGTTTTCGCATCACTTTTTGAGTGGCCTCAATAATAGGAGCGGCTACTTTTTCTAATACCTCGGCGTCTGGGGCTTGGTGTGCCCATTGGTCGGCGCTGTCTAATATGAAATAAAAGTCGGTTAAATCGCCGACTTCAAATGTCTCATCCTTGGCTTTCAGCATGTCTAACAGCGTGACATAGCCGAGGAAGTAAAGCGCAAACATCAGCGAGACCGAGGCGCTGGGCGATAAAGCATGGCCATCGACCATCTCTGAAAACATTTCACGAATCGTGTCAATCGTGACGAGTTCGTTGGGGTCAAATTTAAATGCGGCCTGGAAACACTCGCAGGCGAAGTCCCATTGCTGAAGGCTGTCGGTATAAGGATGGGTGGCGTCAATCATGGTGTCAGTCAGTGGCGACGGCCCAACAATTGAGCCCCCAAGGCGTGGAGTGAATCACGGTAAGGACCAGAGGGCAGATGCGTCAACGCCCGGATGGCGCGTTCTGCTTCTGCGTGTGCGGCGTCGCGTGTGGCGTCTAAGGCGCCCGTGGTGCGCACAATGTCCACGATGTCTGACAAGGCGTCGACTTCGCCGTTTTGAATGGCGGTTTCAATGAGTCGGCGTTGTTCGGGTGTGCCGCGTTGCATCGCAATGATCAGTGGCAAGGTGTTTTTGCCTTCGCGCAAATCGTCGCCTAGGTTTTTGCCGAGTTCTTTGGCGTCGCCGTCGTAATCCAGCACATCGTCGATCACTTGGAATGCGGTGCCCAAGGCTTGACCATATTCAGCGCACGCGGCTTCAACTTCAGGGCTTGCTTTGGCCAAAATCGCTGCCAGACGCGTGCTGGCCTCAAAAAGTTTGGCGGTTTTGGAGCGAATCACGCGCAAATAACCTGCTTCATCCAGCGAGGCGTCGTGCATGTTCATCAATTGAAGCACTTCGCCTTCGGCAATCACGTTGGTGGCTTCAGCCAGGACTTCCATGACGCGCATTTCGCCAGAGTCGACCATCATTTGGAAAGCACGCGAATACAAAAAGTCCCCCACCAAGACGCTGGCAGGGTTGCCAAATGACTCATTGGCGGTGGGGCGGCCACGGCGCAACGTCGATTCGTCCACCACATCGTCGTGCAGCAGGGTGGCGGTGTGAATGAACTCCACCACGGCCGCCAAGTTGTGGCGTTGGCTGCCTGTGTATCCCAAAGCCCCCGCCATCAGCAGCAGCAGCGCGGGACGAATGCGTTTGCCGCCGGCTGAAATGATGTACTGCGATACCGTGCCCACCAATGGCACACCCGAGTCCAGGCGTTGCGCAATGACGCGGTCGACTTCCGCCATGTCGGCAGTAATCAGAGCTAAGGCATTCGAGGGTGTTGTAGACAAAGTAAGACGAGAAAAAGCGTTTAAAGCGGGCTGATTATAGGGACGGGCAAACCCCGTCGAGACCTGCTATAATTTTTGGCTCTGCGGAAATCCGTCCGTAGATATCCATATAGATTCTTATCTAGAGGTCTCACATGTACGCGGTCATAAAAACCGGTGGCAAACAGTATCGTGTTGCTGCTGGCGAAAAAATTAAAGTAGAACAGATTGCTGCGGACGTAGGCCAAGAGATCGTGATCGATCAAGTGTTGGCAGTCGGCAACGGCGCTGAACTCAAGATCGGCACACCCTTGGTGTCCGGCGCAACTGTGAAAGCCACCATCGTGGCTCACGGCAAACACGACAAAGTGCGCATTTTCAAAATGCGTCGTCGTAAGCACTATCAAAAACGCCAAGGGCATCGTCAGCAGTTCACAGAACTGCAGATTGCTTCCATCAACGGTTAAGGAGCATTTGACATGGCACAGAAAAAAGGCGGCGGCTCTACGCGCAACGGGCGTGATTCCAAGCCCAAAATGCTCGGTGTGAAAGCTTTCGGCGGTGAGTTGATCTCTGCTGGC
>JBPCSU010000181.1:0-2867 GCA_051006815.1 Limnohabitans sp. | reverse complement strand
GCGCAGACCAGCTCAAGGGGCCTTCCGTGGCGATATGAACCAAATCAGGGCGCCTGGTGCTCCAAGCCTTGATCAAAGCCTTCTTGCTGGGTAAACCAAGTTTCAGTTGCGGGTATTTCGGAATAGGAAGGCCGCGTAACAACAGCTCCGACCATCCGGCCTGTTCGACGCCTTCATCGGTTTTGTCTTGTCGCGGGCGAATCAGTTGAATCGTATGTTGACGCTTGCCCAAGTGGTTGATCAACTGAGAAAGCGTCATGGCGACACCGTTCACTTCAGGGGGCCATGTTTCTGTCACCACGGCGATTCTTAAAAACTTGTGTGTGGGTTCAAAGTTTTCAACGGTGATAGGGGTGGAGCTAAGCGTTTGCATGCGTCCATGTTCGCGACGCAATTTAACAACTTGATGACATGACGAGTTTTTGATGCATTTATTTCATCTGCGTTTCTGTCATGTTTGTCACCGAATTTTCATACACCTCACTCATCATTCACAGGTCCCAAATTTCATGGAGAACCCGTGTGAAGAATTTTTTAGAAGCCTTGCGCATTCAGCGTTGGGATGATCACCGCTATTACCACCACTGCCGCATCAACCAGTCTTTGCATTTGTTGAGTGCCATCTGTTTTTTAATCTCCTATGCCTTGCTGTTGGTAGATCCTGCATGGGCAGCGCTGTTGGCTTGGTTGGTGTCCATGGTGGCACGTCAGTCCGGGCATTTCTTTTTTGAACCTTTGGGATACGACCATGTCAACCAAGCCACCAATGAATACAAAGAAGAAATCAAGGTGGGTTACAACTTGCAGCGAAAAGTGGTGTTGTTGAGTATCTGGGTTTTACTGCCTCTGGTGATTTACTACTTTCCTGGCAAGTTTGATGTGGTGCCTACCCATGACAACCTGATGGAGTTCATGCACGCTGTGGGTTATGCGTGGTTAGGTTTGGGGGTTGGAGGTTTGTTGTTTAGAACCATTCACTTGTGCCTGATCAAAGATGTACAGACAGGTTTGGTTTGGATGACCAAAATTTTGACCGATCCCTTCCACGATGTGTACCTGTACCACAAAGCACCTTTGCAATTGCTGCGTGGCCAGCGTTTTGACCAAGACTTTCTCAAGACACTCAGCCATTGAGACATGTGACGCCTGTGAGGCGTTCAGATCGATGGTCTGAACGCCTTTTGCTTTAGCACAGCAAGGTTTCTTTCAAGATGCTGCGACGAATGCATTTGTTGCTCAGTTCAGGCGATGTCCACCACCATCCATCGTTTTTCATTTGCGTGGCAGCCATGACAAAGCGTTGCAGCACGGCTTCAAAGTCTGCGTCGCTGTAGTTCAAGCTGAAGATCAAACGTCCTGTTCCGACCCAGCTCAAGGCCAATCCATGCACACGCAAGTAATACTGCAGCATCCAGTTGTAGCGGCTGGGTTGCGTGTAAAACAGCGTCCAAACACTCGACATATTGGCAGCTTGCAAGGGAATGCCATGCGATTGCATGGTGCCATTAAAAAGTTGCACACGTGCATTCCAGCGCTCATCCAAGCCAGCGTAAATGGCTTGAATTTCAGGTGTTTCTAGTTGATCCAGAAAGGCGGACATCGCCCCCATCACTGCTGGGTGCTCTTTGAACGTGCCGCGCGCAAAACATATGTCTGCTGGACGATCGGGATGAAAACGATGCATCCACTCTTTTTTACCGCACACCACCCCGACAGGAAATCCGCCACCCAGTGTTTTTCCGTAGGTGACCATATCCGCTTGAACGCCGAAATACGCTTGAGCGCCACCTGCTGCCAGTCGAAATCCCAAGAACACTTCATCAAAAATCAGCGCAATGCCGCGCTCGGTGCAAACTTGTCGCAATTGATGCAACCATGCGGTGTAAGCGTTGCGGTCATAAGCTGCTTTGCGACTGCTGTCGACCAAGGTGGAATCGCCAGGTGCATTGACGTTGGGATGCAGGGCTTGCAAAGGATTGACCAACACACAGGCGATGTCCTTGCGCGTGCGCAATACCGCTAGGCTGCGTTCGCTCATGTCGCTCAAGGTGTAGGTCTCGCGCGGGGGCATTGGGTTGCCGGGGCCGGGTTGCACGTCTTCCCACCAGCCGTGATACGCACCGCAGAAACGCACCAAGTTTTTACGCCGTGTGTGGTAGCGCGCCAAGCGAACCGCCTGCATCACGGCCTCTGTCCCCGACATGTGGAACGACACCTCGTCCATGCCTGAAATTTTCTTCAACCGTTCTGCGTTGCTGGAGACGCACGGGTGGTAAGCGCCCAACACTGGCCCTAAGTCTTGCGTCAGCGCCATGCCTTTGGCCATGGTCTGCTTGTAAAAGTCCACACCAAACACGTTGACGCCGTAAGAGCCAGTCAAGTCGTAAAACGACTGTCCATCCAAGTCGGTCACATGAACCCCAGTGGCTGACTGCAAAAAAGAGCCTACCTTGAGGTGCGCCTGCACCAACGGGCTGAATTGAAATGGCACACGGTAGGCCGAAATGAATTGCATGTCGGAAATGCTCTCTCGGGCTGCTGCCGTGGCTTGAATGCTCAAGGGATGACGTGCCTGCAGGACTGCTGCGATTTTGTAAAACGCGTCACGGCGACGTTGTTGAACATCCCGTGGCGCGTTGTCACATTGGAAGAACATTTGCTCGTCAAAATGGTAGCCAGGCAACAAGCGCGCGAGGCGTTTGGCCATTCGGGAATGGCCAGCGAGCGAGCGATGTTTGGCACGCGACAGTTGAAGGCGTTGATAAATCGACGGTGCGAATGCAGCCAGTGCGCCCAAACTCATCCAAGTGGTATTCACAGTTGATGTCCTTGTGTTAGCGATGCACCTTTTTTATTCAATTTAAGTG
>JBPCSU010000180.1:0-12412 GCA_051006815.1 Limnohabitans sp. | reverse complement strand
ACGTACAGCTGCGAGCAAATCTAAGCGATGAAGTTGTTTCCCTACGGCCACGCCACGCATCCGCAATGGCAAATGGCCGCAGGCTTGGTGCTGGCGCAATTGCGTGCGCACATGGCCTTGCCCGAGTACGCCGATGCGCCGCCTTTGGGCTTGCTCTACATCACCGACCACTATGCAGACGACGCGTCTGCCATCTTGGCGCACCTGAGTGCCGAGCTGCCCGAAGTCACCGACTGGGCGGGCACCGTGGGCGTGGGCATTGCCGCCAACAACGTGGAGTACTTTGACGAGCCCGCGCTCAGCGTGATGCTGTGCGACATCTCGCCCGAACATTACCGTGTGTTCAGCGGCGTGGCCCCGTTGGTGCAAGCCGGACTGGGGGGCGCACAAGGCAGTCGCTTTGTGCCGCACACGGCGTTGTTGCATGCCGATGCGCAAACGCCCGATGTGCCCGAGTTGATTGCCGAGTTGGCGCAACGCACCGCCAGTGGCTATGTGTTTGGCGGTTTGTCGTCCAGTCGTTCTGAGGTGGTGCAGTTCGCCTTGGGGGGCGATGGCAACATGGCCGGACAGGGCAAAGCCACCGGTGTGTTCCATGGCGGTTTGAGTGGCGTGGCATTTGATGCCGAGGTGGCCATGGTGTCGCGTGTCACGCAAGGCTGCCTGCCTGTGGCCAAGGTGCACACCATCACCGCAGCCGAAGGCCATGTGGTGCTGACCTTGGACAACGAGCCCGCACTCGATGTGCTGGAACGTGATTTAAAAATCAGCCTCGCCGATGCCAAGCCGGCCATTGCCAAGGTGCGCGCCACCTTGGTTGGGTTGGCGCCTGAGGCCGACCCCGCCATCAAGCGCACGGGTGAGTTTGATGACGCGGTGCTGGTGCGCCACATCATTGGGTTGGATCCCGCGCGCGAAGCCGTGGCCATTGCGCAGCCGGTGGACGTGGGCACGCGTCTCACGTTTTGCCAACGCAATGCCGCAGCTGCGCGTGCCGACCTGACACGCATTTGCGCCGAAGTGCGCGAGTCGCTCGAGCCCGAAGAAATGACGGCCGATTTAGCCGATGCCTTGCGCGATGACACCAACATCAACCCGCATCCCGCACGGCGCATGGCTGGCGCGATTTACGTCAGCTGCGCGGGACGCGGCGGCCCGCACTTTGGAGGGCCAAGTGCCGAGATGCAGATCGTGCGCCGCGCTTTAGGTGATGTGCCGTTGGTGGGCTTTTTTGCAGGTGGCGAAATTGCGCACCAAGAGTTGTATGGCTACACCGGCGTGTTGTCGGTGTTCACGACCGAGGCGTGAACGCCTCGCCTCACACCCCGCGCGCGCGGTCTTCTTTGAACTTGGCACGGAATGCGCCAAACTGTCCCGCTTCTAAGGACTCACGCACCTCGCGCATGAGGTTCAGGTAGTAATGCAGGTTGTGCACGGTGGTCAGCATGGGGCCGAGCATTTCGCCGCAGCGGTCCAGGTGATGCAGGTAGGCGCGGCTAAAGCCACCGCTGGTGCTGCCATCTGCGCGGGTGTGGCCAGCGCAGGTGTAGCAGGTGCAGGTGTCATCCAAGGGCCCGTGGTCAGCTTTGTGGCGTGCGTTGCGCAGTTTCAAGTCACCGTAGCGGGTGAAGATGGTGCCATTGCGTGCGTTGCGCGTGGGCATGACGCAGTCAAACATGTCCACGCCATCAGCTACGCCTTGCACCAAGTCTTCCGGCGTGCCCACGCCCATGAGGTAGCGCGGTTTGTGTTCGGGCAAGCGGTGGGGCGTGTGCGCCATGATCTCCAGCATTTGTGCTTTGGGCTCACCCACACTCACGCCCCCAATGGCGTAACCGGGGAAGTTCATCTCCACCAGCGCCTCGAGTGACTCTTGGCGCAGGTTGGGAAACATGCCGCCTTGCACAATGCCAAACAACGCGTTGGGGTTTCCCAAGCGTGCGAATTCGTCTTTGCTGCGCACCGCCCAGCGGCGGCTCATCTCCATCGATTTGCGCGCTTCGGCTTCTGTGGTGAGGTGGCCGTTGGTTTCGTAAGGCGTGCACTCGTCGAGTTGCATCACGATGTCGCTGTTGAGCGTGGTTTGAATTTGCATGCTCACCTCGGGCGACATGAACAGCTTGTCTCCGTTCACGGGCGAGGCAAACGTCACGCCTTCTTCGGTGATCTTGCGCATGGCGCCGAGCGACCACACTTGGAAACCGCCGCTGTCGGTGAGGATGGGTTTGTTCCAACGCTCAAAGCCGTGCAAACCGCCGAAGCTTTGCATCACGTCCAGACCAGGGCGCATCCACAAATGAAAGGTGTTGCCCAAAATAATTTGCGCGCCCATTTCTTCCAGGCTGCGTGGCATCACGCCTTTGACCGTGCCGTAGGTCCCGACGGGCATGAAGATGGGGGTTTGCACCACGCCGTGGTTGAGGGTCAACGTGCCGCGACGGGCGTGGCTGCTGGCATCTTGGGTGAGAACATCAAACTTCAACATGGCGGCGATTGTAGGAGGGGCTATCAAACGGGCAGGGCTGGCGCGGCTGCGCCAGCATCGCCAAAGCATTGCGCCACCAGGTTGCGCAACCATTGGTGTCCCGTGTCTTTGTGCAAACGTGCGTGCCAAAACTGGTGAATGGCGCTGCCGTCCACGGCCAAGGGCAGTGCGCGCGTGGTCAAGCCAAATGGGCGCGTCACACGTTGGGCAAAGCGTTCCGGCACGGTGGCGATCAGGTCGGCATGTTCAAGGACATCGCCCAACGCCACGTAATGGGGCACGGTGAGAAGAATGCGGCGTTGCAGCCCTTGCCGTTCCAAGGCCGCGTCAACGCGCCCGTGTCCGGTGCCTGCCGCGATGACGCGCACATGGTTGGCCGACGCAAAGTTGGCCAAGGTCAGTTTGGAACGGGCAGCCAGCGGATGGTCCTTGCGCATCAGGCACACATAGGTTTGGCGAAAGAGCACTTGTTGGAAGAACCCTGCTTGGAGTTGTGGTAACAAGCCCAGTGCCAAGTCGGTGCGACCCGACGCCATGTCGTTTTTGAGGCTGGCGCTGGTCACAGCGACGACGTTGAGCGTGACCTTGGGCGCGGCCTGCGCCATGGCATGGATCAACACGGGCAGAAAGTACATCTCCCCCACATCGGTCATGGCCAGGGTGAAGCACCGTTCGCTTGTGGCTGGATCGAACGAGGCGCGCACATTGAGTGCTTGTTGCAATCCTTCGAGCGCGGTGGCGACTGGCTCGGCCAGTTGGAGCGCGTAAGGCGTTGGCGCCATGCCATGTTGGGTGCGTAAGAACAACTCGTCGCCCAAGCTGGTGCGCAGGCGGCCCAAGGCGCTGCTGACGGCGGGTTGGCTCATGCCCAGCACAGCGGCGACGGCGGAGACCCGTTTTTCGCGCAGCAGGTGGTGAAAAACCAGCAACAGATTCAGATCAAGGCGTGCGAGTTCCATGTGGGTGCGTGGGTTGTATTTGTAATGTGAATAATGATTATCTTTAAATTTCGATTTACGAAATTGATGGGTTTGCGCATGATCGGCACAAAGAACACCGAGGAGACGCCATGCGCGAGCAACCCATTTACTGGGAAACGAGCGGGACCAGCCGCATTCCATTTGCGGTGTACACCGACGAAGACCGCCACAAGAAGGAGTTGGAGCGCTTCTTCTACCAAGGCCATTGGAGCTATGTCGGCCTAGAGGCCGAGGTTCCCAACCCGGGCGACTTCAAGCGCACGGTGGTGGGTGAGCGGTCGGTCATCATGACGCGCAGCAACGATGGACAGATCCATGTGGTCGAAAACGTGTGCGCGCATCGGGGCATGCAGTTTTGCCGCGAGCGGCATGGCAACAAAAAAGAGTTTGTGTGCCCTTACCACCAGTGGAGCTACAGCCTCAAAGGGGACTTGCAAGGGGTGCCATTTCGGCGCGGGGTGCGCCAAGACGGCAAGGTCAATGGCGGCATGCCTGCCGACTTTGATCCCAAAGACCACGGGTTGACCCCTTTGAAAGTCGCCCTGCGCGGCGGCGTGGTGTTTGCCTCGTTTGACCACAACGTCGAGTCGTTGGAAGACTTCATGGGGCCAACCATCCTTCAATACTTTGACCGTTTGTTCAATGGCCGCAAGTTGGTGGTGTTGGGTTACAACCGTCAACGTATTCCTGGCAACTGGAAGCTGATGCAGGAAAACATCAAAGACCCGTACCACCCCGGTTTGCTGCACACGTGGTTTGTGACGTTTGGTCTTTGGCGTGCCGACAACAAAAGCGAGCTGCGCATGGATGCGCACCACCGCCACGCGGCCATGATTTCAACGCGTGGCAGCGCCGGGCAAGCCACAGGTACGGCGGCCCAGGTGACACAGGTGAGCAGTTTCAAGGAAAGCATGCAACTCAACGACCCGAGCTTTTTAGACATCGTGCCCGAAGCGTGGTGGCGCTTGGGCGAGCAAGTGCCGACGGCGGTGATGATGACGCTGTTTCCCAGTGTGATTTTTCAGCAACAGGTCAACAGCGTGTCCACCCGTCACATTCAGCCTGACGGGCATGGCGCGTTTGACTTTGTTTGGACGCACTTTGGCTTTGAAGACGACACCCCCGAGATGCACGAACGCCGCTTGCGCCAAGCCAATTTGTTTGGCCCCGCGGGGTTTGTCAGCTCAGACGACGTCGAGGTGATTGAGTTTTCGCAACAGGCCTTCGAGACAAAACCCGCGCATCGCGCCGTGGCAGAACTCGGAGGACGCGAGGTGGGTGAGACGGACCACATGGTGACCGAAACGCTGATTCGCGGCATGTATGCCTATTGGCGCAAAGTGATGGAGGCCTGAGCATGGTGAACTTTGAAACCCATCTGGCGTTGACCCAGCTTTATGCCGACTACGCCTTGGCCGTCGACAGCGGACAGTGGGACTTGTGGCCTGAGTTTTTTACCGAGCAATGCGTGTACAAACTCATTCCGCGAGAAAACTACGAGCGCGGTTTTCCGCTGTGCACCTTGTCTTTCACCAGCAAAGGCATGCTCAAGGACCGTGTGTACGGCATTCAAGAAACGCTGTACCACGACCCGTATTACCAGCGGCATGTGGTGGGCGCACCTGTGGTGCGCGAGGTGGTTGATGGGCGCATCCACGCCCAAGCCAACTATGCGGTGTTTCGAACCAAATACGACAAAGAAAGCACGGTGTTCAATGTGGGCCGCTACATCGACACCCTCGTGCAGACACCCGACGGGCTGAAGTTCGCCGAGCGGCTGTGCGTGTACGACAGTGAAATGATTCCTAACTCCATCATCTATCCCCTCTGATCATGACCCCATGGATTGACGTGGCCGCTGAGGCCGATTTATTTGAAGGCGCAGGCATCGCCGTCACCCCCGAAGGACAAGACATTGCCCTGTTCAGTGTGGAAGGCGAGGTGTTCGCGATCAACAACCTGTGCAGCCACGGCAACGCCAAGCTGTTGGATGGATTTGTTGTAGGGCACCATGTGGAGTGTCCGTTTCACCAAGCCCAATTCAGTTTGCGCGATGTCTCGGTGGCGTGTGGGCCGGCCACGGAGCCGGTCAAGTCTTGGCCCGTCAAGATAGAAGCGGGCCGCGTCTTTCTTCAGCTGGGTTGAGTGCGCGTTAAAAGCATGGCATCGCCGTAGCTGAAAAACCGATAGTGGTGAGCAATGGCATGGCGGTACAACGCGTGCATGTGGTCAAACCCGGCAAAGGCACTGACCAGCATCAGCAAGGTGCTTTTGGGCAAATGGAAGTTGGTGATGAGCACGTCCACCACTTGAAACGAAAAGCCCGGCGTGATGAAGATTTGTGTGTCGCCACTTGTCAGGCCGCTTTGTGCCCAGCTCTCGAGCGTGCGCACGCTGGTGGTGCCCACTGCGACCACGCGGCCACCGCGAGCACGGCAATTGGCAATGGCTTGCAAGGTTTCGGGCGGAATGTTGTACCACTCGCTGTGCATGCGGTGTTCGGCTAAGTTTTCTGTTTTCACGGGTTGGAAGGTGCCCGCCCCTACATGCAGCGTGACGCTGGCGCGCGCCACGCCACGTGCTTCTAGCCCTTGCAACACGCCTTCATCAAAGTGCAACGCGGCCGTGGGGGCCGCCGCAGCGCCGGGGTGTTTGGCAAACACGGTTTGGTAACGGCGTTCGTCTTCGGCTTTGTCTACTTCGGATTCGTGTTGGGGGTCGGCCGTGTTTTGATGGCGTTCGATGTAGGGGGGCAGCGGCATGTGGCCGTGCTGTTGCATCAGCGCGTGTGGCTCGTCGCTGAACTTGAAGCGAAACAGTTGACCGTCTTCGTTGGGCCAGCGCCCGAGCAGCGTGGCGGTGAAGCCCCCTTCTTTAGGGCCCCCGTTCATCAAGAGCTCAGTGCCTACGGGGGGCTTTTTGCTCACCTTCATGTGGGCCACCACGTCGTGGCCGGTGAGCACGCGCTCGACCAGCAACTCGAGTTTGCCGCCGGTCGGCTTCTCGCCAAACAAGCGTGCCTTCACCACTTGGGTGTCGTTGAACACCAGCAAGTCGCCGGGTTGCAGCAAGTCGGGGAGGTCTTTGAAGGTGCGATCGACAAACTCAGCGTGGTGGCCATCAAGCAAGCGCGAGGCGCTGCGTTCAGAGGCGGGGTGCTGGGCAATCAGGGACTCAGGCAATTCAAAATCGAAATCGCTGAGGGTGTAGGTGTGCGTCATGTGCTTGAGGGCCGGACAGGCCCGTTCCAAGTGAAGGGGTCAGTGAATGACAGAGGCACAATTGTCCCATGACTCGCGCCAAGCCCCCTGCGAAGCCTGCTGCTTCGACGGCCCCCAAACCCCTCTCTGCGCCGCAAAAAGCGTTGCGCAAACTCGGGCTGGACCGCGACATCGATTTGGCCTTGCACCTGCCTTTGCGCTACGAAGACGAAACCCGCATCGTGCGCTTGGCCGACACGCGCGAGGGGGACATGGCGCAGATCGAGGCGACGGTGGTGTCGTGCGAGATTGCCTACAAACCGCGCCGTCAATTGCTGGTGGTGGTCGACGATGGCTCAGACACCTGCACGCTGCGTTTTTTCAGCTTCTACCCGTCGCAACAAAAAGCCTTGGCGGTGGGCAGTCGTTTGCGTTTGCGTGGCGAGGTGAAGGGGGGCTTCATGGGGCGCACCATGATGCACCCGAGTTTTCACATCGCTGGGGGCGAGTTGCCCCAGGCACTGACGCCCGTGTACCCCACGTCGGCGGGTTTGCCACAGGCGTATTTGCGCAAGGCGGTGCACAGCGGCTTGGTGCATGCGGCGCGCCACGGGTTTTTTACCGAAACCATTCCCCCTGCGCATTTGCCGCCTTCTGCCATGTCGCACGATGGAAGGCATGGTTCAGGCGCTGCCGTGCCAACGGCCTGGGGCTTAGAACAGGCGCTGCATTTTTTGCATCACCCCACGCCCGACGTCTCGCTGGCGCAGTTGGAAGACCGCACCCATCCGGCCTGGCAACGCTTGAAGGCAGAAGAGTTGCTGGCGCAACAGCTGTCACAGCTGCAGTCGAAGCGCGCGCGCGATGAATTGCGCGCACCCGTGCTGGCGCTCAAACAAGGGGGTTTGCATGAGCAATTGTTGGGCGCACTGCCGTTTGGGCTGACAGGTGCGCAACGCCGAGTGGGCGAAGAAATTGCGCTTGACTTGATGCGCCAAGTGCCCATGCACCGCTTGCTGCAAGGCGATGTGGGTTCGGGCAAAACCGTGGTGGCAGCTCTGGCGGCTGCGGTGGCCATGGACAGTGGCTGGCAATGTGCGCTGATGGCCCCCACAGAAATCTTGGCAGAGCAACATTTCCGCAAACTCATTGGTTGGTTAGAGCCATTGCTCACACCCTTGGGCAAGCGCGTGGCGTGGCTCACCGGCAGTCAAAAGAAAAAAGAACGCACCGACATGTTGGCACTCATTGCCAGTGGCGAGGCCGCGCTGGTGGTGGGCACGCATGCGGTGATTCAAGAACAAGTGATTTTCAAAAACTTGGCCTTGGCCATCATTGACGAACAGCACCGCTTTGGTGTGGCGCAGCGGCTGGCTTTGCGCGAGAAGATGCAAGTGCACGACGGTAGCCCTGAACAAGAACCCCACATGCTGATGATGAGCGCCACCCCGATTCCGCGTACCTTGGCCATGAGCTACTACGCCGACCTGGATGTGTCCACGCTGGATGAGTTGCCACCCGGGCGCACCCCGGTGGTGACCAAGTTGGTGTCCGAGGCCCGGCGCGACGAGTTGATTGAACGCATTCGCCACCAGTTGGACGAAGGTCGTCAGGTGTATTGGGTCTGTCCGCTGATTGAAGAAAGCGAAGCGCTTGATTTGACCAACGCCACCGAAACCCATGCGTTGCTCACGGAGGCCTTGAACCCACCGGGTGCGGCCCCTGTGTTGGTGGGCTTGTTGCATTCGCGCATGCCGCCGGCAGAGAAAAAGGCGGTGATGGCGCAGTTTGAAAGCGGTGCCATGGGTGTGTTGGTCAGCACCACGGTGATTGAGGTGGGCGTCGATGTGCCCAACGCGTCGTTGATGGTGATTGAGCATGCCGAACGTTTTGGCCTGAGCCAGTTGCACCAGTTGCGTGGCCGCGTGGGGCGCGGTGCGGCTGCGTCGGCGTGTGTGTTGATGTATGCGACAGGAGAGAGTGGTCGTGTCAGCGAAACAGCGCGCGAGCGCCTGCGCGCCATGGTTGAAACCGCCGATGGGTTTGAAATTGCGCGCCGTGATTTAGAAATTCGTGGCCCTGGTGAATTTTTGGGCGCCCGCCAATCGGGTGCTGCCTTGCTGCGTTTTGCCGACTTGGCCGAAGATGGCGCTTTGCTGCAATGGGCGCGCGAATTGGCGCCGATCATGCTAGACGAATACCCCGAAATGGCCGAGCGCCATGTGACCCGTTGGTTGGGTGGAAAATCTGATTTCTTGAAGGCGTAATTTTTAAAACGGCCATGACCCTCACTGAACTCAAATACATCGTCGCTGTGGCGCGTGAAAAACACTTTGGCCGAGCCGCTGAGGCGTGCTTTGTGTCGCAGCCCACGCTCTCGGTGGCCATCAAAAAACTCGAAGAAGAGTTGGATGTGAAGCTGTTTGAGCGCAGTGCCAACGAAGTGGCCGTGACAGCGTTGGGTGAGGAAATTATTCGCCAAGCGCAAAGCGTGCTGGAACAAGCAGCCAACATCAAAGAGATTGCCAAGCGTGGCAAAGACCCACTGGCTGGACCACTGAAGCTGGGGGTGATCTACACCATTGGCCCGTATTTGCTGCCCAGCTTGGTGCGCCAAGCGATTGCCAAGACGCCGCAAATGCCCTTGATGCTGCAAGAAAACTTCACCGTCAAGCTGTTGGAGATGTTGCGCACCGGCGAGATCGATTGCGCCATCATGGCCGAACCGTTTCCAGACACCGGGTTGGCGACTGCGGCCTTGTACGACGAGCCTTTCATGGCCGCAGTCCCTAGCAACCATGCGTTGGCAGGCTTGAAGCAAATCAGTGCCGATGCGTTGAAAAACGAAACCATGTTGCTGCTCGGGAATGGTCATTGTTTTCGCGACCATGTGTTGGAGGTGTGTACCGAGTTCGCGCGTTTCTCCAGCAATGCAGAAGGTATTCAAAAAAGCTTTGAAGGGTCTTCGCTTGAGACCATCAAACACATGGTGGCCGCCGGCATGGGCGTGACCTTGGTGCCGCGTTTGAGCGTGCCCAAAGAGGCGCTAGACACCCAAGCTAAGCGCAAGAAAAGCGAAGAAACCTATGTGCGCTATTTGCCGATTGCGGATGACAAAGGCGGCGAGCCCCCCACGCGTCGCGTGGTGCTGGCATGGCGCCGCAGCTTCACGCGCTACGAAGCCATTGCGGCTTTGCGCAACGCGATTTATGCCTGCGATTTGCCGGGCGTGACCCGTCTGTCGTGATGAGGGTGTGATGCGCGAACGCTTGGGCCTTTACTTAGACTTGATTCGCTGGAACCGTCCCGCGGGGTGGTTGCTGTTGTTGTGGCCTTCGTTGTCCGCGTTGTGGGTGGCTGCGCATGGGTGGCCGGGCTGGCATTTGCTGGCGGTGTTTGTGTTGGGCACCATCCTCATGCGCAGCGCAGGTTGCTGCATCAACGATGTGGCCGATCGCGATTTCGATCGTCACGTCAAACGCACCGCAGAGCGGCCGGTGACGCGTGGCGCGGTGTCGGTGCGCGAGGCGTTGATGGTGGGCGCGGTGTTGGCGCTGGCTGCGTTTGGGCTGGTGTTGACCACCAACCCCGCCACCATCGTGTGGTCGTTCGCTGGCTTGGCCGTGACCTTGATTTACCCCTATGCCAAACGCCATGTGTCGATGCCCCAAGCGGTGTTGGGGGTGGCGTTTAGCTTTGGTATTCCATTGGCCTTTGTGGCGGTGGGAGGGGCTCAGGTGACGTGGGCCGATCTGACGTGGCAAGTCCTGCGCGATGCGGTGCCGTTGCAGGCGTGGGGTTTGATGGCGTTCAATTTGTTTTGGGTGTTGGCCTACGACACGGAGTACGCCATGGTGGACCGCGATGACGACTTGCGTATCGGCATGAAGACCTCGGCCATCACCTTGGGGCGCTATGACGTGGCGGCCATCATGGCGTTTTACTTGGTGTTCATCGAGGGCTGGTTTGTGTTGCTGGTTTCTGAGGCGTTGGGCTGGGCTTGGTTGGCGGCGCTGGTGTTGGCGGCACTGCAAGCGGTTTGGCATTTCTATCTCATTCGCCATCGCACGCGTGAGGGGTGCTTCAAGGCGTTTCGTCTCAACCATTGGCTCGGTGCGACCGTGTTTGCGGGCATCGCTGTGAGTTACGCCTTGCGCTGATCATCTGTATTTCACGCTGCCATGAAAAAAGCGCTTGGGCCAATGCCGCAAGCGCTTTTTGGTTTCAGGCTCGCTGGGGGGACTCAGTGAGCTTTGGCCTTTTTAGACTTTTTCTTTTTCTTTTTCAGTTTCTTTTTCTTGGCTTTTTTTGCCTTCTTGGTGGTGGCTTGATCGGTGTAAGGCGCAGGGGCTGCTTGATCAGGTTGAACCACAGGTGCCACAGGCGCGGCAGGCGCTTGAGCCACAGAAGACAAAGGCAAGGTCAGCGTGAAGGCTGACAACAGAGACAGGAGAAGTTTGTTCATGTGTACAGAGATTTCAAAAATTCAACGCCGTATTGTGGCATCAGAGCGGGCGCGCAAGCTTACGCACCAAACTCATCACCCAATTCATGTGCGCGCTGCTGTGCGGCGTGCAGGGCTGTTTGGAACAGCTCGCTGACGTGGGTGTTTTGCATGGCAGTGAGTGCTGCATAGGTGGTGCCACCTTTGGAGGTGACGCGTTCGCGCAGCACCGAGGGGGGCTCGGTGGCGCTGTGCGCGAGTTGTGAGGCGCCGACAAAAGTGCCAATCGCCAGTTGCTTGGCTTGGTCGGCGCTCAGGCCCATCTTCACCCCGGCCTCGACCATGGCTTCTATAAAGAAGAACACATAGGCGGGTCCAGAGCCTGAGATGGCAGTGACCGCGTCGAGCAGCGGCTCCTCTTTGACCCAGAGCAATGCGCCCGTGGTGGCGACCACTTGCTCCACCCATTGTTTGTCGGCGGGGGTGACCGCTGCGCGGGCAAACAGGCCGGTCTGACCTAGGCCGACCAACGCGGGCGTGTTGGGCATGGCGCGCACGATGCGTTCGGTTTCCAGCCAGTGGGCAATGCTGTCGCTGCGAATGCCGGCGGCGACGCTGAGGTGCAGTGCGTGCTTGCAAAACGAAGCCGTTTGTTGTGCGGCCTCTTTGAAGGTTTGGGGTTTGACGGCCCAGATCACCAGGCCTGCTTCTTCTAAGGCGACGTCTGCTTGGGTGAGGACGCGAACACCAAATTGATGGCTCAGGCGTTGGCGCGCTTCTTCAAAGGGTTCGACGACAAGGATCTGATGGGCGGGGGTGCCTTGCTGGATCAGGCCGCCAATGATGGCGCTGGCCATGTTGCCGCCCCCAATGAATGCGAGGGTTTGAGAGGGGTTGCTGGGTGTAGACATGCTGGAATTGTCGGCCAAACCAGAAAGATTCGTAAAAAATGTTTGACGTGGGCTAAAAAGTTGTGGCATAATCTGCGGCTCCGCTAAAAAAGCGGGGTTTATCTGCCCCAAGTTGAAGCGTTGCGAGTGGTTCGCGGAGTGGATGACGGGCCCAAGACTGATCGGTTCTGCGTGCAATGAAAAGTTGTGCAAAGACTGGTGCAAGTTGGGAATATTGAAATGATCCAAACTGAATCTCGGTTAGATGTCGCCGACAACACCGGCGCTAAGTCCGTTCTGTGCATCAAGGTGCTCGGCGGTTCGAAGCGTCGCTATGCAAGCGTGGGTGACATCATCAAGGTGAGCGTGAAAGAAGCTGCTCCGCGCGGCCGCGTCAAAAAAGGCGAGGTGTA
>JBPCSU010000179.1:0-2860 GCA_051006815.1 Limnohabitans sp. | reverse complement strand
ACATAGCTCGACACCAAACGCACGGCATCGCGTGAGTTGAGGCGCTCTTTGATCTGCCCTTGAAACTGTGGATCGAGCACCTTGGCACTCAACACATAACTGGCGCGCGCAAACACGTCTTCTGGCAAGAGTTTGACGCCTTTGGGTAGCAACGCATGCAACTCAATAAAGCTCTTGACCGCATTGAACAGCCCATCACGCAAACCACTGTCGTGCGTGCCCCCCGCGCTGGTGGGAATCAGGTTGACGTAGCTCTCGCGCACCGGCTGACCGTCTTCGGTAAAGGCCACGGCCCAAGCTGCGCCCTCGCCTTCAGCGAAGCTGTCGTGGTTGCTGTCGGCATAGCCTTCCCCTTCGAACAAGGGAATGACAGGATCACCACTCAGGGTCTGCATCAAATAGTCACGCAAGCCGCCCTTGTAGAGCCAATGTTGCGTGTCTTTGGTTTTCTCGTTGATGAGTGTCACGCTCACGCCGGGCATGAGCACCGCTTTGCTGCGCAACAGATGCACCAGCTCGTTCATTGGCAAGGCCGAGGATTCAAAGTACTTGGCATCGGGCCACACGCGCACCGTGGTGCCTTGTTTGCGGTCGCCTGATTCTTGTTTGCGGGTGCTGAGTTTTTCAACCACATCGCCACCGGCAAACACCAAACGGGCCACTTGGCCTTCGCGATGCGAGGTGGCTTCCATGCGCTTGGCCAACGCGTTGGTCACGCTCACGCCCACGCCATGCAAACCGCCGGAGAAGCTGTAGGCACCACCAGACCCTTTGTCGAACTTACCACCGGCGTGCAAGCGGGTGAACACCAGCTCAATCACCGGTGCCTTCTCTTCGGGGTGCATGCCAAATGGAATGCCACGGCCATCGTCTTCGATGCTGACCGAACCATCGCTGTGCAGCGTGACGCTAATTTTTTTGCCGTGTCCGGCCAAGGCCTCGTCAGCCGCGTTGTCCAGCACCTCTTGGATGATGTGCAACGGGTTGTCGGTGCGGGTGTACATGCCCGGACGCTGCTTGACGGGTTCGAGTCCTTTCAGAACACGAATCGAGCCTTCCGAGTACTGGGGCGGTGTAGTAGGTTGCTTGGTTGCCATGGGCCGGCATTGTAGACAGATTCAAATCAGACACTGTATAAAAAACCATACCCTCTTCTTTTGCATTCGTGCAACTGCTCAAAAAACCGCCAATAACCCCCGTGACAGCGTTTACTGGCGGCATTGGGTAAAGTCGGTCACATGACTCAACACCACAAAACATTGCCCATGTGGCAAGTGCTGGCCTGCGGGGCCGCCATCGTCACGTTGTCCATGGGGGTTCGCCACGGCTTTGGTCTGTGGCTACAGCCCATCACCCAAGCACAAGACTGGTCACGCGAAAACTTCGCCATGGCCATCGCCATTCAAAACCTCACCTGGGGTTTTGCAGGCATTTTCTCGGGCATGTTGGCGGATCGCTTTGGCGCCTTTCGCGTCATCGTGACATGTGCTGTGCTGTATGCACTCGGACTGGTGGGGATGGCTTATTCGTCCACACCGGCGCTTTTCACCGCCACAGCGGGCGTGTTGATTGGGATTGCCCAAGCCGGCACCACCTACGCGGTGATTTACGTGGTCATTGGCCGCAACGTGAGCGCCGCCAAACGCTCGTGGGCCATGGGCGTAGCTGCAGCTGCCGGCTCGTTCGGACAGTTTTTGATGGTGCCGACCGAGGGGTACTTGATCAGCACCTTTGGCTGGCAAGAGGCATTGGTGTGGTTGGCCATGGCCGCGTTGCTGGTCATCCCTCTGTCGTTTGGCTTACGTGAACCAAGCTTTGCAGGAGGGGCGACTCCGCACCGGGATCAATCGATCTTGCATGCGTTGCACGAAGCCTTCAACTACCGCAGTTTTCAGCTCTTGATGGCGGGTTACTTTGTGTGCGGTTTCCAAGTGGTGTTTATCGGCGTGCACATGCCAAGCTACCTGAAAGATCACGGCTTGTCACCTGAAGTGGCAAGCATTGCTTTGGCGCTGATTGGGTTGTTCAATGTGTTTGGTACCTACATTGCAGGCAGCTTGGGTCAGCGCTTGGCGAAACGCAAAATTTTGTCATTCATCTATTTCTCTCGCTCCGTGGCGATCGTGCTGTTTCTATTGGCACCGCTCACCCCCATAAGCGTGTATCTCTTTTCAAGCGTGATGGGCTTGTTGTGGCTCTCCACCGTGCCGCCGACCAATGCGGTGGTGGCGCAGATTTTTGGCGTGGCGCATTTGTCTATGCTGGGTGGGTTTGTGTTCTTCAGCCATCAAATTGGCAGCTTCATGGGCGTGTGGCTGGGGGGTTACTTGTACGACAAGACCGGCAGTTACGACATTGTTTGGTACATCTCAATCGCCTTGGGTGTGTTTGCCGCGTTGGTGAACCTCCCCGTGAAAGAGAGCGCCATTGCGCGTGAACCGCAAGCCGCGGCAGCATGACCTCTGCCATGGCCCCCACGATCACCCGACTCTTACGCCCTGGACTGATTGGCAGCGCTTGCTTGGCGGTGTTGCTGGCGGTGTTGTCGATGTATTTGCAACCTGACTTCTTGCTCACCTTGGCCAACCAAGTGTGGGGCTGTTTCTAGATGGCCGAACGACTTCACGGGCAAGAGCCCCCCTCTGCATGGGTCACACGTTGGTCTCACTTGGTACCTGCAGGGAGCGCGGTGCTCGACATTGCCTGCGGACAGGGTCGTCACATGCGGCACTTTGCAACCCGTGGCCATTCGGTGGTCGGTGTCGACCGAAACCCTGATGCGATTGAGGCCGTCCGTTCTGTGGGACGCGCCGTTTGCGCCGACATCGAGAACGGCCCGTGGCCGTTGACTGGCCAAACC
>JBPCSU010000178.1:0-10108 GCA_051006815.1 Limnohabitans sp. | reverse complement strand
GGGCATCGACCAGAAGCACGGCGTGAAATTTGTCCTGAGCAAAGAGGCCAGTTGGGCCGGCGTTCGCGACAAGTTGGTCAATGGTGAACTCGACTTTGCCCACGCTTTATACGGCCTGATTTATGGCGTGCACATGGGCACCGCTGGCCCGAAAAAAGATATGGCCGTGTTGATGAGTTTGAACCAAAACGGCCAAGCCATCACGCTATCCAAGAAACTCGCTGACAAGGGTGCGGTTGATGCAGCTAGCCTTGCCAAGTTGATGGCTACCGACAAACGTGAATACACCTTCGCACAAACCTTCCCCACCGGGACACACGCCATGTGGCTGTATTACTGGTTGGCCAGCGCAGGCATCAATCCTCTCAAAGATGCCAAAGTCATCACCGTGCCACCACCTCAAATGGTAGCCAACATGCGTGTGGGCAACATGGACGGCTACTGCGTGGGGGAACCTTGGGGTCACCGCGCAATTGCCGATGGTATCGGCATCACTGCCACCACCACACAAGACATTTGGCGCGACCACCCCGAAAAAGTGTTGGGTACCACGGGCGACTTCGTTAAGAAATTTCCCAACACCGCACGCGCGGTGACTGCTGCGATTTTGGAAGCTGGCAAGTGGATTGACGCAGGCTTGCAAAACAAAATGAAGATGGCGGAAACCATCGCAGACAAAGCCTATGTCAACACCAGTGTGGATGTGATCAACCAACGTATCTTGGGTCGCTACCAAAACGGTTTGGGCAAAACCTGGGACGACCCTAATCACATGAAGTTTTTCAACGACGGCACAGCTAACTTCCCATACCTCTCAGACGGCATGTGGTTCCTCACACAGCACAAACGTTGGGGTTTGCTCAAAGACCATCCTGATTATTTGAAGGTGGCCAAAGAGATCAACCAAATCGACCTCTTCAAACAAGCCGCTGCGGCCAGCAAAACACCAGTGCCAAAAGACGTGATGCGCACCAGCAAATTGATGGACGGTGTGGTGTGGGACGGCAAAGACCCAAAGAAGTACGCCGACAGCTTCAAAGTTCACGCTTGAAGCAGTAACAAACGCTCTCGTACAAGGACACATCGCATGTATTTGAAACACCTTTTGTCACGCGTAGTGCCGCCCTTCATGGGCTTGGCTCTTCTTGTGGGCATTTGGTCGCTGGTGTCTGCCACCAGCAACAACAACTTTCCCAACCCAACCGACACCTTCTGGCAAGCCGTCGATGTGTTCAGCAACCCGTTCTACAGCAACGGACCCAACGACCAAGGCGTGGGCTGGAACGTGTGGAGTTCTCTTAAGCGCGTTGCACTGGGCTTTGGCTTGGCTGCGTTGGTTGGCATTCCTTTGGGCTTTCTGATTGGACGCTTCGAGTTTTTGTCGCGCATGTTCAATCCGCTCATCAGCTTGCTGCGCCCTGTGTCGCCCTTGGCTTGGTTGCCTATTGGTTTGTTGGTGTTCAAAGGTGCCAATCCTGCGGCGATTTGGACCATCTTCATTTGCTCCATTTGGCCCATGGTCATCAACACCGCTGTGGGTGTGCAACGCGTGCCGCAAGACTACATGAACGTGGCGCGTGTGCTCAACCTCTCTGAATGGAAGATCGTTAGCAAAATTTTGTTCCCTGCGGTGTTGCCCTACATGCTGACCGGCGTGCGCTTGGCCGTTGGCACCGCTTGGTTGGTGATCGTCGCCGCGGAAATGCTGACCGGCGGCGTGGGCATTGGCTTTTGGGTTTGGGACGAATGGAACAACCTGAACGTGAAAAACATCATCATCGCCATTTTCGTGATTGGCATTGTGGGCTTGGTGTTGGAGTACGCCCTCATCAAACTGGCCACCGCATTCACCTTTGAGGAGGTGCAGTCATGAACGCATCGTTAACCAGTAAGTATTTGCAAATTCAGGGCGTGGACCAAACCTTTCGCACGGCCAAAGGCGACTTTCCTGCGCTGCGCGACATTGACCTGACCGTGGGCAAAGGCGAGTTCGTCGCCCTCATCGGTCACTCGGGTTGTGGTAAGTCCACCTTGCTCAACCTGATTGCAGGATTGACCACGCCAACGCAAGGCACACTGATTTGCGCCAACCGTGAAATCGCAGGTCCTGGCCCCGAGCGTGCCGTGGTGTTTCAAAACCATTCACTCTTGCCTTGGCTCACTTGTTTTGAAAACGTTTACCTCGGCGTAGAACGTGTGTTCGGCCAAAGCGGCATCGTGGACGGCAAGCCCAAAGAAGACAAAGACCAACTCACCGCACGCACCCATGCAGCACTAGACATGGTGGGCTTGAGCCACGCGGCTCAAAAACGTCCTGGTGAAATTTCGGGTGGTATGAAGCAACGCGTGGGCATTGCCCGTGCGCTGGCCATGGAGCCACAAGTGCTGTTGATGGACGAGCCCTTTGGTGCCTTGGACGCCCTCAGCCGCGCCAAACTGCAAGACGAATTGCTGGCTATCGTAGCCAACACCCAAAGCACCGTGGTAATGGTGACGCACGATGTGGACGAAGCCGTGTTGCTGTCCGACAAGATTGTGATGATGACCAACGGCCCCGCCGCCACCATTGGCGAAGTGATGCACGTGGACCTACCTCGCCCCCGCTCACGCGTGACGCTGGCCGACGACCCTGGCTATTTGCACTACCGCAAAGCCGTGATTGACTTTTTGTACACGCGCCAAGTGCATGTCGAAAAACACTGAGGAGCTGGACATGACGAACAAACTCAAACTCGTGATGGTCGGCAACGGCATGGCCGGTGTGCGCACCTTAGAAGAGCTCCTCAAGCTGACACCCGACCTGTACGACATCACGGTCTTCGGCTCCGAGCCACACCCCAACTACAACCGCATCCTGTTGTCGCCGGTATTGGCCGGTGAACAAACCTTGGATGAAATCATCCTCAACCCACTCGACTGGTACAGCGACAATCACATCACCCTGCACACCAGCTGGACCGTGACCGAGGTGGACCGTGTCAAACGCATCGTACATGCCACCAACGCCGCAGGCGAAGTCAAAAGCTCACCGTATGACCGCTTGATTTTGGCCACCGGCTCCAACCCCTTCATGCTTCCCGTGCCTGGGCGTGAGTTGGAAGGTGTTCTGGCCTACCGCGACATTGCCGACACACAGGCCATGATTGAAGCGGCAACGAAATACAAACATGCTGTGGTTATTGGCGGCGGCTTGCTCGGCCTCGAAGCTGCCAATGGTTTGATGAAGCGCGGCATGAGTGTGACCGTGGTGCACGTGGGCGAATGGCTGATGGAGCGACAGCTCGACAAAGTCGCGGGTGGCTTGCTGCAACGCTCTCTCGAAGAGCGCGGCATGCAGTTCCGCATGGGCGCGCACACCCAAGAATTGCAAGCTGATCAAAGCGGGCGTGTGGCATCGGTCTTGTTCAAAGATGGCACACACGTCAGCGCCGAGTTGGTAGTGATGGCCGTAGGCATTCGTCCCAACACGGCGTTGGCCGAAAAAATGCACCTACATTGCGAACGCGGCATTGTGGTCAGCGACACCCTGCAAACTGTGACAGACCCACGCATTTATGCCGTAGGCGAATGTGCAGCTCACCGTGGCATCGCCTACGGTTTGGTGGCACCTTTATTTGAGCAAGGCAAAGTGTTGGCCAACCATTTAGCCGAGTTCGGCATTGGTCGCTACACCGGTTCGCTCACCTCGACCAAGCTCAAAGTCACTGGCATTGATTTATTCAGCGCAGGTGACTTCATGGGTAGCGATGACGGCAGCACCGAAGAGATTGTGTTGAGTGACCCGCACGAAGGCGTGTACAAGAAACTCGTCATCCGCAACGACCAATTGGTGGGTGCCTGTTTATACGGCGACACCGTTGACGGCAGCTGGTACTTCAAGCTGCTACGTGATGGTCGCAGCGTGGCCGACATCCGCGAGAAGCTAATGTTTGGGGAATCAAACATTGGTGACGTGGGCCATGAAGGCCACAGCAAAGCCGCCAGCATGCCCGACGACGCCGAAGTGTGCGGCTGCAATGGTGTGAAAAAAGGTGCGATCTGCAAAGCCATCAAAGAAAAAGGATTGTTCACCTTGGATGAGGTGCGCAAGCACACCAAAGCTAGCGCATCGTGCGGTTCTTGCACTGGCTTGGTGGAACAAATTTTGATGTTCACTGCTGGTGGCGACTACTCTTCCACACCGAAGAAAAAGGCCATCTGCGGCTGTACCGACCACAGCCACCAAGAAGTACGCGACGCCATTCGTGACCACAAACTATTGACCAACGAAGCGGTGTTCCAATTTCTAGAGTGGAAAAGCCCAACCGGCTGCGCCACCTGTCGCCCTGCCATCAACTACTACCGCCTAAGCAGCTGGCCCAAAGAAGCGATGGACGATCCGCAAAGTCGCCTTATTAACGAGCGCAGCCACGCCAACATCCAAAAAGACGGTACCTACAGCGTCATCCCACGCATGTGGGGCGGAGAGACCACGGCTGACGAATTGCGCCGAATTGCCGACGTGGTGGACAAATACAAAATTCCCACCGTCAAAGTCACGGGTGGTCAACGCATTGACTTGCTCGGTGTGAAGAAAGAGGACTTGGTCAATGTGTGGAAAGACATTGGCATGCCTTGCGGCCACGCCTACGCCAAAGCTTTGCGCACCGTCAAAACCTGCGTGGGCAGCGAATGGTGCCGCATGGGCACGCAAGACAGCACGCAAATGGGCAAAGACCTAGAGAAAGCCATGTGGCGCATGTATGCCCCACACAAGGTGAAGTTCGCCGTTTCGGGCTGCCCGCGCAATTGCGCCGAAGCTGGCATCAAAGACGTGGGCATCATCGGTGTGGACAGCGGCTGGGAGATGTACATCGCAGGCAACGGCGGTATCAAAACCGAAGTGGCCGAGTTCTTTGTGAAGGTGAAAACCTCGGAAGAAGTGATGGAGTACACCGGCGCCTTCATGCAGCTCTATCGCGAAGAAGGCTGGTACTTAGAGCGCACCGTGCACTATGTCAACCGCGTGGGCATGGACTACGTGAAGAAAAAAATTTTGGATGACGAAGCAGGCCGCAAAGCCTTGTGGGCGCGTTTGCAATTTGCGCTCGAAGGCGAGCCCGATCCTTGGTTTGAGTTCGACAAAGCGCAGGTGGACACGCGCCAGTTTGAAGCCCTCACCGTTTAAGGAAACACACCATGACCGAATGGAAAGTCATTTGCAAAGTAGACGATATCCCTGTACTGGGCGCACGCCGCGTGCAGCGCCCCAAGGGTGTAGAAGTGGCGGTGTTTCGCAACGCCGAAGACAAGGTGTTTGCCCTGCTCGACCAATGCCCACACAAACGTGGCCCCTTGAGCCAAGGCTTGGTTTTTGGCGAAACCGTGGTATGCCCATTGCACAACTGGCATATCGGCTTGGTCGATGGCTGCGCCCACGCCCCCGATGAAGGCTGCACCACCCGCTTTGCGGTGCGTGTGAAAAACGGTGACGTGGCGCTGGACTTGCACGAGTTGAACACCCTCGCGGTGGACGACGTGACAGTCGCGAACTGAAACACACCAACGGCTCGAAAGCTCCCATGAAAGAAACGCGTTCAACCTGCCCTTACTGCGGTGTGGGCTGCGGCGTCATCATCGAATCGAACGCGGGTCACATCACCGGCGTGCGTGGCGACCCTGCACACCCTGCCAATTTTGGGCGTTTGTGCAGCAAAGGTTCATCACTGCACCTCACAGCCAGCCCTGTGTTGGCAGCGCAAACACGTTTGCTGCAACCCATGCGCCGCTTCGTGCGTGGCGCAACCTTGCAACCTACGACATGGGACAGCGCCATGCAGTTAGCCAGCCAAAGACTGGCTAACATCGTGCACACGCATGGCGCCGACGCCCTTGGGTTTTATGTGTCAGGTCAATTGTTGACTGAAGACTATTACGTGTTCAACAAGTTAGTCAAAGGCTTGCTTGGCACCAACAACATCGACACCAATTCGCGCCTGTGCATGAGCAGCGCGGTGGCGGGCTACAAACTCACCCTCGGAGCAGACGCCCCGCCCGCCTGCTACGACGATGTGATGCACGCAGATTGCTTGTTCATTGCGGGCAGCAATGCGGCCTATGCCCATCCGGTTTTATTCAGGCGCATCGAAGACGCACGCGCTAAAAATCCGAATCTCAAAATCATCGTGGCCGACCCGCGCCGCACCGACACCGCCAGCAGCGCAGACCTGCATTTACCCTTGCAACCCGGCACCGATGTGGCGCTGTTTCATGGCATGTTGCACGTCATGTTGGCGCAAGATTGGGTGCACCATATCTACATCGCGGCTCACACCGAAGGCTTTGAAGCACTCAAAGCTTTGGTGGCCGACTTCACGCCTGCTCATGTGCAGGCGGTGTGTGGCATCACGCCTGAGCAACTGCTGCAAGCCACGCGCTGGTTTGCCACCTCCAATGCTACGCTGAGTTTGTATTGCCAAGGCTTGAACCAATCAAGCAGTGGTACCGCCAAAAACGCTTCACTCATCAATTTGCACTTAGCAACTGGGCAACTGGGCAAAGCAGGTGCAGGCCCCTTTTCGCTCACTGGTCAGCCCAACGCCATGGGTGGACGCGAAGTGGGCGGTTTGGCCAACCTCATCAGCGCGCACCGTGACATGAGCAAGCCCGAACACCGCGCCGAAGTGGCGGCCTTGTGGGGCATTGACGATGTGCCATCCAAGCCTGGCAAAACTGCGGTGGAAATGTTTGAAGCCGCGGCCGATGGCGAAATCAAAGCCTTGTGGATTGCCTGCACCAACCCCGCGCAATCCATGCCCAACCAAAGCACGGTGCGCCGCGCCTTAGAGCGTGCCGAGTTTGTGGTGGTGCAAGAAGCCTTCGCCACCGCCGAGACATGTGACTTCGCCGACTTGCTGCTGCCCGCCACCACCTGGGGCGAGAAAGAAGGCACGGTCACCAACAGCGAACGCCGCATCACCCGCGTGCATGCGGCCGTGCCTGCGCCCGGCCAAGCGCGGCATGACTGGCGCATCGTAGTGGACTTGGCCACACGCTTGGCCCAAGAACACGGCGTGGCCTTGGACAAAGAAGGTCTGCACATGGCCTACACCTCGCCCGAAGAAATTTGGGTCGAACACCGCGCATCCACCCGTGGCCGCGACCTCGACATCACCGGCCTGAGTTACACGCATTTGGACCAAACGCCTGAGCAATGGCCTATGCCCGAAGGAGCCACGCATGGCCAAGCCCGTCTTTACGAAGATGGTGTGTTTGCCACTGCCAATGGCCGAGCCAAATTTGCCGCCCTACCCTATGTGGCGACGGTGGAAGTGCGTGAATCACGTTTTCCGTTCTCACTCAACACGGGCCGCTTGCGTGACCAGTGGCATGGCATGACGCGCACGGGCTTGGTCGGCAAACTCTTTGGCCATGTGCCAGAACCCTTGGTGCAGCTACACCCCGACGAAATGGCTCGCTTGCACATTCAAGAAGGCAGCTTGGTGCACGTGACCAGCAAACGTGGCTCCATCGTGCTACCCGCGCAAGCCAGCACCGACCTGGGTTTGAACCAAGCCTTCATCGCCATGCACTGGGGTGCCGCCTTTTTGAGTGGACGTGACCACCAAAACAAACCACTGGCGGGCGTGAACGCCATCACCACCTCGGCGTATTGCCCCACCTCCAAGCAACCCGAACTCAAGCATGCGGCGGTGAAAGTTTTGAAGGCTGAATTGCCTTGGACCTTGTTGGCGGTAGCGTGGGTGCCTGAACACAAGGCACAAACCATTTTGCAAGCCCTGCGCGCGCGCATGGTGCAGTTTGAATTTGCCAGCTGCGTGCCGTTCAGCGATACCCCAACCGAAGGCCCCGCCCGTCAAGGCCTGCTGATGCGTGGCGCCTGCAGCGAAGGGCCCGACATGGCACTGCTACACGACATCGAAAAACTCTTGGGCCTGAACGGCAGCGACAGCCTGCGCTACGTGGATGCCAAACGCAGTCAGTTGCGCAGCATGCGATTGCAGCACAGTACGATCAACCAAGCCCAAGACACGCAGCTCAACGCCTTCATCATCGCGGGCGACACTTCTGCAGAGACTTGGCTCAAAGCCTTGCTACAAACACAAGCCTCAACGCAAGCATATGGCCGACGTTTGTTGATGACGGGCAGCACCCCCCCGGTGGCCTTGGTCGATGCCGGCACCACAGTGTGCAGCTGCGTGGGCGTGAAAGATGTGGCCATTCGCAAGCACCTACAAATTTACAAAGGCGACAGCGTACAACGCTTGGCCTCTTTGCAAGGCACGCTCAAGTGCGGCACCCAATGCGGATCGTGCGTGCCTGAGCTGCGCCGCATGATTCAACTCACAGAGAGCACGACATGACCCAACAGCAAACACATCAGCAAGCTCGCGTCACACTCGTGGGCGCGGGTCCGGGAGACCCTGAATTGCTCACCCTCAAAGCGGTCAAAGCCATTGCCGCAGCCACCGTGTTGCTTGTTGACGATTTGGTGAGCGAGGCAATTGTGGCCTATGCCTCGCCCTCGGCACGCATCATTTATGTGGGCAAACGCGGTGGCTGCAAATCCACACCACAAGCATTTATTGAAAAGCTCATGCTGCAAGAAGCTTTGGCTGGTGAAAACGTTGTGCGCCTTAAAGGTGGGGACCCATTCATCTTTGGGCGGGGTGGTGAAGAGGTCGAGCACTTGCGAGCACAAGATGTGAGCGTGACTGTCATCAACGGCATCACTGCGGGTTTGGCAGGCGTCACCACGCTGGGCGTGCCACTGACTCACCGCGCCCATGCACACGGCGTGTTGTTCATCACGGGCCACGCCAAGCAAGGCGACACTGATGCGGTTGACTGGGCCGCCTTGTCGCACACCGCTGCACAAGCCAAGCTCACCTTGGTGATTTACATGGGCATGAGCG
This sequence comes from Limnohabitans sp., assembly GCA_051006815.1. Classification (GTDB taxonomy): domain Bacteria; phylum Pseudomonadota; class Gammaproteobacteria; order Burkholderiales; family Burkholderiaceae_C; genus Limnohabitans. Next base: position 1,193 of record JBPCSU010000178.1, on the reverse strand, counting down.
GTGCTTCCCAATTGCAAGCCGCCCTGCTGCATGGACTATGCCCACACACCCCCGTGGCCGTGATTCAACACGTGAGCCTACCCACACAACGCCATGTGGTGTGCACGTTGAGTGATTTGCACGCCACCGTGGTACGCGACCACATGGCTAGCCCATCCGTCATCGTCGTAGGTGATGTGCTGCAAGGTTTGCTGCACATTGCACAAGACCACCAGCGATTCGTCGCTGCGGCCTAAATCTTTTCAAGCAACTCAGGAGTCCTCATGAACCGTCTCGACGTGACCGAAAAAATCATCAGCGCCAAAGTGTCCAAAGGCATCAAGTGGGAAGACGTGGCCAAAAAAGTAGGCCTCTCCAAAGAATGGACCACTGCAGCTTGCTTAGGCCAAATGACCTTAGATGCCAAACAAGCCAAAGTGGTTGGCAAGATTTTTGGCCTCGATGCCGAAGAGCAAAAGTGGCTGCAAGTGGTGCCATACAAAGGCTCCTTGCCAACCCCTGTGCCAACCGACCCATTGATTTACCGCTGGTACGAAATCGTCAGCGTGTACGGCACCACCATCAAAGAACTCATTCACGAAGAGTTTGGCGACGGCATCATGAGCGCGATTGATTTCTCCATGGACATCGTGCGTCAACCCGACCCCAAGGGGGACCGTGTCAACGTGGTCTTATCGGGCAAATTCTTGCCTTACAAACAATATTGAAATGAGTAAAGACGCTGCAAAGGCTCTGTTGACGCAAATGTGCGCCAGAACTCATGTCGCGCCCAAACGACTGGTGGCGCCAGGGCCAACGGCTGAAGAGTTGAATTTGATTTTCACAGCCGCAGCACAAGCTCCCGACCATGGAAACATCCAACCATGGCGCTTTGTTGTTGTGCCCCAAGAAAAACGAGCAGCATTAGGACAAGCCTTCTTGCAGGCCTTACAAGAACGCGATGCAAATGCTAGTGAGACCGAACTAAATAGTGCATTTGAAAAAGCATTTCGTGCACCATGTTTAATTTTGGCAGTTGTCGACCAAGGCGCTACTGAACCTGAAATACCTAAACATGAGCGGCATATTGCGTTGGGATGTGCAATACAAAATATGCTTTTGATGGCACAAACACTCTCGATCGGCAGTGGCATCACAAGTGGTCAAGCTATGAATTCATTTTTCGTTCGAGAAGCATTTCGACTAACTACTAC
>JBPCSU010000177.1:0-3063 GCA_051006815.1 Limnohabitans sp. | reverse complement strand
TCGATGCCCAATGAACGAATTTCTTTGACCAACACGTTGAACGATTCGGGCATGCCCGCTTCGATCGAGTGTTCGCCCTTGACGATGCTTTCGTAGACCTTGGTACGGCCTTGCACGTCGTCGGACTTGACAGTCAACATCTCTTGCAACGTGTAAGACGCGCCGTAAGCTTCCAAAGCCCACACCTCCATCTCGCCGAAACGCTGACCACCGAACTGGGCCTTGCCGCCCAAGGGTTGTTGCGTGACCAACGAGTACGGTCCAGTGGAACGGGCGTGCATCTTGTCGTCGACCAAGTGGTGCAGCTTCAAGAAGTGCATGTAACCCACGGTGGTGGGACGCTCGAAGGCTTCACCGGTACGGCCGTCAAACAAGTTGGCTTGCGTGCGTGTGGCAGTCAGGCCTTTGGCCTTGGCGATGTCGTCTGGATAAGCCAGTTTCAACATGGCGCGAATTTCTTCTTCGCCAGCACCGTCGAACACAGGGGTTGCGAACGGCACGCCGTTGGTCAAGTTGCCAGCCATTTCCATGACTTGCGCGTCGCTCAACTTGCTCAGGTCTTCTTTGCGACCGGTGCCGTTGTACAACTCTTCCATGAAGCTACGCAGTTCAGCGGCTTTGGCTTCGGCTTGAAGCATGTTGCCAATGCGTTGGCCGATACCTTTACCCGCCCAACCCAAGTGAACTTCCAACACCTGACCCACGTTCATACGTGAAGGAACGCCCAAGGGGTTCAACACGATGTCGCAAGGTGTGCCATCGGCCATGTAAGGCATGTCTTCCACGGGAACGATCTTCGAGACCACACCCTTGTTACCGTGACGGCCGGCCATCTTGTCACCGGGCTGCAAGCGACGCTTGACAGCCAAGTAGACCTTGACCATCTTCAACACGCCTGCTGGCAACTCGTCGCCTTGGGTTAACTTCTTGCGCTTCTCTTCGAAAGCCAAGTCGAAGCTGTGACGGGTTTGTTCCATCGCATTCTTGATGCTCTCCAACTGACCTGCGACGTCTTCGTCTGCAGGACGGATGTCGAACCAGTGGAACTTCTCGACCGAGGCCAAATAGGCCTTGTCGATCTTGCTGCCCTTGGCCAACTTGTTGGGGCCGCCGTTGGCGACTTTGCCGTTCAAGAGTTTTTCGATACGGTCAAACGCGTCAGCTTCCACGATGCGGAGCTGGTCGTTCAAGTCGAGACGGAAACGCTTGAGTTCGTCATCAATAATTTGTTGCGCACGTTTGTCGCGTTGGATGCCTTCGCGGGTGAAGACCTGCACGTCGATCACGGTGCCTTGCGAGCCTTGGCTCACGCGCAACGAGGTGTCTTTCACATCGCTGGCTTTTTCGCCAAAGATGGCGCGCAACAGTTTTTCTTCTGGTGTGAGGGTGGTTTCGCCTTTGGGCGTGACCTTACCAACCAGGGTGTCGCCAGGTTGAACTTCTGCACCCACATAGATGATGCCGGAGTCGTCCAAGCGGTTGAGTTGTTGCTCAGCCAAGTTGGGAATGTCGCGTGTGATTTCTTCGGCACCCAACTTGGTGTCGCGTGCCATCACCACGAGTTCTTCGATGTGGATCGAGGTGTAGCGGTCTTCTGCCACCACGCGCTCGCTGATCAAGATCGAGTCTTCGAAGTTGTAGCCGTTCCAAGGCATGAAGGCGATCAACATGTTTTGACCGATGGCGATCTCGCCCAGGTCAGTCGATGCGCCGTCAGCAATCACGTCACCCTTCGCAATCTTGTCGCCACGCTTGACGATCGGACGTTGATGGATGTTGGTGTTTTGGTTGGAGCGTTGGTACTTGATGAGGTTGTAGATGTCCACACCCACTTCACCGGCTTGTGCTTCGGCGTCGTTCACGCGCACCACCACGCGGGTGGCGTCGACGTAGTCGACCACACCACCGCGGTTGGCGGTAACCACAGTACCCGAGTCGATCGCGGCCACGCGCTCGATGCCGGTACCGACCATGGGTTTTTCTGGACGCAACACAGGCACGGCTTGGCGTGACATGTTGGCACCCATCAACGCGCGGTTCGCGTCATCGTGCTCAAGGAACGGCACCAACGAGGCCGCCACCGACACGATCTGTGCAGGCGACACGTCCATGTATTGAATGCGTTCTGCGCCGCACAAAATGGATTCACCATTTTCACGGGCAGACACCAAGTCGCCTGTCAAGCGACCATCTTTGTCGAGCGTGGCGTTGGCCTGCGCAATGACGTATTTGCCTTCTTCGATGGCGGACAAGTAGTCGATGTCCATCGTCACTTTGCCATCGACCACGCGACGGTAAGGTGTTTCAATGAAACCGTACTCGTTCAAGCGCGCGTACAAAGCCAACGAGTTGATCAAACCAATGTTTGGACCTTCTGGCGTTTCAATTGGACACACACGACCGTAGTGGGTCACGTGCACGTCACGCACTTCAAAGCCAGCGCGTTCACGTGTCAAACCGCCTGGGCCCAATGCAGAGACGCGACGCTTGTGCGTGATCTCGGCCAAGGGGTTGGTTTGGTCCATGAACTGTGACAACTGTGATGCGCCAAAGAATTCTTTGAGCGCAGCAGAGATCGGCTTGGAGTTGATCAAGTCGTGGGGCATGAGCGGCTCTTGCTCTGCTTGACCCAAACGCTCTTTCACAGCCTTTTCGATACGTGCCAAACCTGTGCGGTATTGGTTCTCAGCCAATTCGCCCACGCAACGCACGCGACGGTTACCCAAGTGGTCGATGTCATCGACTTCGCCACGGCCGTTGCGCAAGTCGACCAAGATCTTGACGACAGACAAGATGTCGTCGTTGGTCAAGACCATGGGGCCTGTGGATTCAGCAGTACCCACTTTGGCGTTGAACTTCATGCGGCCCACGCGCGACAGATCGTACGTGTCGGGGTTGTAGAACAAGCGTTGGAACAAGGCTTGCACCGCGTCTTCGGTGGGGGGTTCGCCAGGACGCATCATGCGGTAGATGGCCACGCGTGCAGCGAATTCGTCCACGGTTTCGTCGGTACGCAAGGTTTGCGAGATGTACGCGCCTTGGTCGAGTTCGTTGGTGTAAATA
>JBPCSU010000176.1:0-3417 GCA_051006815.1 Limnohabitans sp. | reverse complement strand
ATCCCCCGCTCAACCCTCATCTTCCTTGTTGAAAAAGAAGTTTGTCGTCGGCTACTACGTCATCCTTGCAGCGCTGTTGCTGATCACCGTTCTGCCCTACTTGGGAAGCTTGGCAGGCAACGAATACTCGGCCAACGGCTTGGTGTCGTATGTTTTGATCTCTGGTTTAGACATGACCATCTTGCTGCAGCTGCGCGCCCATCAAATGCGACAAGCGCACCAAAAATCCCAAGAAGCACTGGCGCTGTCCAACCAGCAAATTGAGTTTGAAAAAATGCGCCGTGAAGAGCAAAGCCAAATGCTCACCATGCTCATGCATGAGCTCAAAAACCCGCTGGCCGTGATTGACCTGGCCCAGCAAACCTCTGACGACACCCAGACCAAAGACTACGTCAACCGCAACGTGTCCATCATTCGTGGCATCTTGGACCAGTGCTTGAACGTCGACCGCGGGTCCGATGGCAAGCTCAACATTCAGCTGCAAGACTGGGACTTGATTGAGCTGATTGACCATGTGCTGGAGCAAAACAAAACCTATACCGACTGCGTGGTGCTGTACAGCACGGGCACCGTCAAACCCATCCGAACCGACTACGAATGCTTTCACACCGTGTTGACCAATTTGATCGACAACGCCGTGCGCTACAGCGAACCTGACCAACCCATCGACCTGGTCATTGACACCGAAACCAATGCCCTCGGCGCAGCCGGCACCACCATCACTGTGCGCAACAAACCCGGCGTGGCCTCATGGCCTGATGCCGACAAGATTTTCCAAAAATACTACCGAAGCACAGGCGCCAAATCTATTTCTGGCACCGGGCTTGGCTTGTTTTTGGTGCGCAACATTTGCACGCTGTTGGGCGGCACCTGTCGCTACGAACCCACCGACACCCATGTGAGCTTCAAAGTATGGTTGCCCAACTGAACCTCGTCGTCGTTGAAGACAACAACGACTTGCGCACCCTGCTCTGCAGCGCCTTGCGCAAAGACGGCCACCGCGTCACCGCGCTGTCGTGCGCGGAAGAACTGGAAGACCAAGCGGGCAGCGACCATGCCGATGCTTTTTTAATCGACATCAACCTGCCCGGCGAAGACGGGCTCAGCTTGGCCCAACGCATTCGCAAAGCGCACCCGCTGGTGGGCATCATCATCTTGTCGGCACGTTCGGCGCTGGACGACAAGCTCAACGGCTACGACTGCGGTGCCGACTTGTACCTCACCAAACCCGTCTCACTGCCCGAGTTGTCGGCTGCCTTAAAAAGTTTTGCACGCCGTCGCTTGGCCACCCTCAAACACGTCAGCGCCAACTCCCTCACGCTCAACAAACTTGAACTGCAGGGACAGACCAGCTTGGTCAAACTCACCGCGCAAGAAGCCATTGTCTTAACCGCCATGGCCAGAGCCCCTGCGGGTCGTTTGGAAACTTGGCAAATCGCCGATTTGTTGGATGCCGAGGTGGACGAATCCTTCAAATCCAGCCTGGCCGTGCGCATGGTGCGGCTGCGCAAAAAACTCATCGATGCAGGGGCTGAAGGCGTGGTGATTGAGTCTTTGCGCAACATCGGTTATCAACTCACCACACACGTTGAAGTTATTTAAAACAAAAGTTACGTTTTGTAGTTTCTGGTAATAAAACAAATCAGAGATTTTTAAAAATTGAGTTGGTTTGACTACACCCCACTCAATTGACACGATCCAACCACCCCTTCTTTCGCCTGACCTTGGTCACCAGCGCCGCCTTGGCGCTCGGCTTGTCTGCGCACGCAGCGGGCCCCAACGTCGATGCAGGTTCGTTGTTGCGTCAATCCGAACAAAACATCAAGGCACCCAAAAAAGGCAAGGCACGCACGCCTCGCAAAGCCGCCCCCACACCTGCAGCCGTGCAAACCACAGATGCCACGGTGCAAGTCACGCGCTTTGAGTTTGCGGGCAACACCCTGCTCAGCACCGAGGCACTTCAAACCGCGCTGGCCAGCTTTACCAACCGTGCGTTGAACTTGGCCCAGCTCAAAGAAGCGGCAGACGCCATCACCAACACCTACCGCGAAGCCGGTTGGACCGTGCGAGCGTATGTGCCCAAACAAGAAATCAACAACGGCGTGGTCACACTGCAAATTGTGGAAGCCGTGTTTGGTGGTGCTTCGGTACAAAACACATCGCTCGAACGCATGGAGGCTTCACGCCTCGTCAACATGGCCCAAGCCTTGTTGACCAAGGGCCAACCCATTCATGCCACCCACATTGACCGCGCGTTGCTCTTGCTCGACGACCTGCCCGGCGTCAGCGTGTCGGGCAACTTGGTACCCGGCCAAAGCGATGGCGAAACCGACCTCGTCATCTTCGCCACCGACGAACCCCTGCTCACCGGCAACGCCAGCTTAGACAACCAAGGCTCGCGCGCCACAGGCCCCGAGCGCTTGAGCGTCAACCTCAGCCTGAACAGCCCTGCGCGCATGGGTGACGCACTGGCCCTCAACGCCCTCAAAACACAAGGCAGCGAATACCAACGCTTGGCCTACACCGTGCCCGTGGGCAACGCAGGCTGGCGTGCGGGGGTGCATGCGTCGCACCTGAACTACCGCGTCATCACGCCTGAGTTTGCAAGCCTCAACCCATACGGCTCCGCCACCACGCGCGGACTAGATGCCAGCTACCCACTGGTGCGCAGCCAGTTGCAAAACGTCAACTTGGCTTTGAGCTACGACGACAAACAGTTTGACAACACCTCCAACGGCGCAACCACGTCGTATGGCATCAAGGTCTACAACGCCACGCTCAGCGCCAACCAGACCGACCAGTGGAATGGTGGTGGCGTGACCAACAGCAGCCTGTCGCTCACCTCGGGCGACAAAAGCACCGAAACCCGCTACACCAAACTCGGCCTCAGCCTCAGCCGTTTGCAAAACCTGAGCGACACACTCAGCGGCTACGTTGCCTTCAACGCACAAGCCACCAACCGCAACCTCGACTCCAGCGAAAAGCTCTACCTCGGTGGTGCCACGGGCGTGCGCGCCTACCCTGCCAGCGAAGCCGGTGGCAGCGACGGCTACACCTTCACGCTAGAACTGCGCCAACGCGTGGCCTACAACCTCACCGTCGTTGGTTTTTATGACTACGGCTGGGTCAAGCCCAACCACGACAACAGCGTGGCCAGCCCCGCCAACCCCAACGGCTATGCGCTTGACGGCTACGGCATCTCGCTGGTCTGGCAAGCCGCGCCCAACATGGACATCAAAGCCACCGTGGCACAACGCGCCGCCAACAACCCTGCGGCCAACACCACCACTGGCCTTGACAGCGATGGCACCAAAAAATCACACGCATTTGGCTGAGCTCCAGCGTCTCTTACTAAAAGTTAAAAGAAGTAATGAACCGCATCTTCCGCACCCTTTGGTCTGTCACGCGCCAATGCTG
>JBPCSU010000175.1:0-7463 GCA_051006815.1 Limnohabitans sp. | reverse complement strand
GGGTTTAACAAAACTCAAAGTGCACGCTGTGCCATTTGAGAGGCGATGTAATCCGCTTGACGAATGGCCAAGGTAACGATCGTCAACGTTGGGTTTTAAGCACCACCCGTGGTGAACTGACTGCCATCGCTGATGAACAAATTGGGAATGTCGTGCGTTTGGCCCCAGGCGTTACACACCCCATCTTGCGCACGTGCACTCATGCGTGCGGTGCCCATGTTGTGGGTCGACGGATAAGGCGGTGTGCGGAAGGTTTTGACAGCCCCCGCCGCTTGGTAAATACGCTCGGCCTGGGTGAAGGCGTGGTTGCGCATGGCGATGTCGTTGTCATGGTCATCAAAGTGCACATTGGGCACGTAGTTGCCATATTGGTCTTTGACATCGGTGTTCAGCGTGATGCGGTTGCTCTCGCGTGGCATGTCTTCGCCCACCAGCCACATACCCGCCAAGTTGGCGTAGCGTTCCATCCACCACGTAAAGTCACTGCCCCACGCACCAGGGTTCAAGAAGGCAGCCATGAAGGGCACGCCCAAAGACAACGTCTCCAACTCGTACCCGCCGACAAAGCCGCGACGGGGGTCATGCACCGCTTCGTCACGTACGATACCCGCCATGGTGGTGCCACGGTACATGTTGACGGGATCTTTGAATGCGGCGTACACCGAACCTGTCATGTGACGCATGTAGTTGCGCCCCACTTGACCAGACGAGTTGGCCAAACCGTCTTTGAACATGTTGGAAGCCGACAGCAACAACAAACGGGGGGTTTCAATTGCATTACCAGCCACACACACGATGCGTGCTTTTTGGCGTTGCTCTTTGCCGTCTTGGTCGCGATACACCACGCCATTGACGCGCCCCGCTGCGTTGTGCTCAATGCGAATCACGTGCGCTTGCGAACGCAACTCAAAATTGCCGGTCGCATCTGCTGCGGGCAGCTCGGTGTACAGCGTGGACCACTTGGCACCGCTCTTACAGCCTTGGAAGCAAAAGCCCAATTGCAAGCAACGGCCCCGGTTGTCACGGGGACGGCTGTTGATGGCCATGTTGCCGGTGTGCACTTCTTTGTAGCCCAGCTTGGAGGCGCCGTTGTACATCACCTTGAAGTTGTTGTTGCCAGGCAAGCCGGGAATACCGTTGGTACGCGTGACCCCCATCTTGTATTCGGCTTTGGCGTAATAGGGTTCGAGGTCTTTGTAAGTGATGGGCCAGTCCAACAGGTTGGCACCTTTGACTTCACCGTAGACCGTGCGTGTTTTGAACTCGTGCTCTTGAAAGCGCAGCGAGGCGCCGGCCCAATGGGTGGTGGTACCACCCACGGTTTTACAAATCCAAGCCGGCAGACCGGAAAAATCTTTGGCGATTCGCCAAGAGCCCGAGGTTGTACGTTTGTCCAACCAAGCCAATTGGCTGAACGACTTCCACTCGTCGTTGATGAAGCTGGCATTCGATTGCTTGCCACCCGCTTCCAACACCACCACTTTGATGCCCTTTTGGCACAACTCGTTGGCCAGCGTACCGCCGCCTGCGCCAGAGCCAATGATGACGACTACCGAGTCGTCGCTGTGATCAAACTTTGCCATGTGTATGTCTCCAGAATTCTTAAACGTTGAATGCCATCAGCCCATGAAAGGTGCAGGGCTTGCAGATGCGGGGGGGTTGGGCAACCACTTCAAATCCTGAAAACCACGTGTGATGTAGCCCCCTTTTTCCCAGGCAGAACCGGGGTAGCCAAATGCGGCATAGGCCATTTCGTTGTCATACAAAGACACCACGCACTTGCCGCGCACCGAGTTGAAGAAGGGCTGCCCTTCCATGGCTTTCACCGCTTGCAAACGCCGCGCCGCATTCGCTTTGAGGAAACTGCCGTCGCACAGGTGGTTCAACGCATCAATGCCATCGGCCAAGAATTTGGCAGTGACTGCGTCTTTGCTGGCGTCGGCGTCCAGGTCTTTGGCCAACAAGGCGTACACCGCATCTGGCAATTTGGTGTGAGGAAACAGCACCTGCCCCATACGCAACAAGGTTTCACCTTGTGCTTTGGTCAATGTTTTGAACTCAACCGCCCAAGCGGTGGAAGGTGCCAGCAAAGCCAAGGGGCTGCCAACGGCCAACGTGCCCATGAGCACGCCTGATCCTTTGAGCAAATGACGGCGAGTGAGCGACACCTGAGGTGCCTCTTGAACGGGGTCTTCATGGACCTTGATGGGAAAAGATTTCACGATGATCGTCTCCAATGTGTTGAACAAAGGCCAGAAGCTGACCTTGGTAAGAACTTTAAGAAGTCAAGCCACACCGTGGGTCATAGCGGATTACCTACAGGGAAATCACCGAGGATTTCGAGCGCAAACCACCTAAAAGCAACACCCGTCACACAAGTTGAAACCATTCGATTTAATTTGTGTGATATTTAATTGCACACAACTGAATATTGCACAACAATTCTAAAAAACACTGTCATTCTGGAGACGCTTTTTTGAAGTCTGAATCTAAAAATCTCAAGCTCGACAACCAACTGTGCTTTGCCCTGTATGCTGCCTCGCTCGCCATGAGCAAGGCCTACAAACCCCATTTAGCGGCTGTTGGCCTGACCTACCCACAGTATTTGGTGATGCTGGTACTTTGGGAAAATGACGCGTCGAGTGTGTCTGACATTGGCGAGCGTTTGTTTCTCGACTCAGGCACCCTGACACCCCTGCTGAAACGACTGGAAACCGCAGGCTATGTGAAGCGCAACCGAGACACGCAAGACGAGCGTCGTGTGTTGGTGAGCCTCAGCAGCGCTGGAAAAAATTTGAAACGCAAAATCCTTCCCCTGCCCAGCAAAATGCTGCAAGCCACCCAATGCTCACGCACGGATGCAATGGGGCTGGCACACGCATTGAAAGATTTGCGCGACAACTTGAAAGATGCATGGGTATGACAAGCAGCATCTTTGATTTGGATCTGACCTGGACACCGCTTGACTTGACCTTTGGGCTACTCGCCTGCATCGTTGCCGTTTGGATAGGGGCCGCATTGGCCAAGAAACAAGCACGTGCATTCAGTGGCCCAGGCACGCGAGGCACAGAAGATGACGCCCCCGACAACGGTGGATTGCCCCCTGTGACAGTCTTTGACTACGGCGACATGCGCTTCTTGCACTTGGGCAGCCCGGCGGTGCAAGGCTCCATGAAAATCAGCAAACCATTTGAAATTCACCTCGACTATGTGCAACGCATGATGGCTGGGTTGCTGCTGACCGATCTGGACCATGTGCACCACTTGCGCGCCATGCAGTTGGGATTGGGCGCTGCGTCGTTGACCAAGTTTTGCCACACCCAACTTGGCATGCACACCACCGCCATTGAGCTCAACCCACAAGTGATTGCCACCTGCAGACAGTCGTTCCACCTGCCCCCCAACTCTGACCGCTTACAGATAGAGGTCAACGATGCCGCCGCTGCAGTCCGTGACGAGCAATGGCACGGAAAAATCGATGTGCTGCAGGTCGACTTGTATGACCAAGACGCCGCGCGTCCGGCAGTTGACACCGAAGACTTTTACAGTGACTGCCGCCACTTGCTCACCAGCAACGGTTGCATGACGGTGAACTTATTTGGGCACGACGCCAACTACGAGGACAGTTTGCAAAAAATCAAGACGGCGTTTGGAGCCAACGCCGTCTGGGCCTTCAAACCCACCGCAGCAGGCAACAGCATCGTGATGGCGTTTCGCACACCGCGCGTGTTCGACCCAGACGCGCTGATGACGCAAGCCCAAGCCATTGAAGCGCGCTGGTCTTTGCCGGCCACCAAATGGCTCAAGGTCTTGGCGCCGGTCAAGCACTAGCCCGAACAGATCAGCGATTTCTCAGAGATGCCATTGGCATCCAACGGAAAGAAACCCGGCATATTCAGATCATTCAAGTAGCGGTAGCTACTGAAGGCCATGGCCCATTCTTCAAAGCGACGCACTTTCACAGCATGTCGATGAAGAATAGAAATCGTGTCATGCCGAGGGTCTTTGAGCAACGATTGCCACAGCTTCTCCACCGCCTCCGGCGGCCCCTCCATGCACTGCGTGAACATGCCGTCGGCGTACAGCAAATGGCCGGTGATGCCGAGGCTCGCATTCTTCTGTCGCGCTTGGTTCAACAAATTGAACAAGGCCAACGTACCGAGCGGCTCTGTGGCGCGCGAGGTGTACATCAGTCGCTCCAAGGCGGGGGTTGTCTCTGTGGTGGATGTCATTCCCGAAGAATGATCGACCTTGCTGACGCCAACTTGTCAAAAATAAAAATGTCTCAAAGCAAGGACAGTATCATTTGAAAAAACATTTGATCTATGCCACGTTTCGCCGCCAATCTGAGCCTGCTCTACAACGAACACGCGTTCCTCGACCGTTTTGCTGCCGCTGCACAAGACGGCTTCAAAGCCGTTGAATTTTTGTTCCCCTACGCATTTGACGCCAAAGAATTGCGCCACCGCTTGGACGACAACGGTTTGCAGCAGGTGTTGTTCAACGCGCCCCCAGGAGACTGGGATAGCAACGAACGCGGCCTGGCCTGCTTGCCCGGCCGTGAGCGTGAATTCCAAGAAGGCTTTCGCAAAGCCTTGGACTATGCAGACACCTTGAACTGCCCGCGCATCCACGTGATGGCGGGACTGGTGCCCGCACACGCCGACCGCGTGGCGCTAGAGCACACCTATGTCAACAACATGACATGGGCCGCCGAGCAAGCCAAGGTGGCTGGACGCGATGTGTTGATCGAGCCCATCAACACGCGTGACATACCCGGCTTCTTTTTGAATTTTCAAGACCAAGCCCACCGCATCGTCACGCGCATCGGCGCACCTAACTTGAAAGTGCAGATGGACCTGTACCACTGCCAAATCATGGAGGGCGACGTGGCCAGCAAGATTCGCCAATACCTACCCACTGGGCGCGTCGGGCACTTTCAAATTGCGGGCGTCCCCATGCGCCACGAACCCGATGTGGGTGAACTACATCACCCCTACCTGTTCGACGTGATCGACGAAGTGTCTGCAGCCTGCGGCTGGGAGGGCTGGATCGGTTGCGAATACCGCCCTGCCCGCGGGGCGGTGGCCAACGGCACACGCGATGGCTTAGGCTGGTTGCAACAACGCGACTGACGGCTTAACTCACCACGCCCAAGTGCCAAGGCACAAACTCGTGGTCACCCAGGCCCAGCAGTTCACTCTTGGTGGGGTCACCAGACGCGTGCTTGAGGATGTCTTCAAAAATGCGTTGTCCCATTTCTTGCACCGATGCTTCGCCATCCAAGATCAAGCCGCAGTTAATGTCCATGTCCTCTTCAAGGCGCGTGTACATGTCGGTGTTGCTTGCCAGTTTGATGGTCGGCGCAGGCCGGGAACCAAACATCGAACCACGCCCTGTGGTGAAGCAAATCAGATTCGCCCCACTCGCGATTTGTCCCGTGACCGCCACGGGGTCATACCCGGGCGAATCCATGAAAACAAAGCCTCTGTGGGTGATGGGTTCGGCGTATTCGTAAAACGCTTGCATCGGCGTTGAGCCCGCCTTCATGGCAGAGCCGAGTGATTTTTCAAAGATGTTCGCCAAGCCACCTTGTTGGTTGCCATGGCCCACCACACCGTTGAACTGCACATTGGTGCCTTGTGTGTAGGTGGTCCACCAAGCCAATTTGTCGAGCAACTTTTGGCCCACCTCCGGGCTGATGGCGCGACGCGTGAGCATGTGCTCCACGCCATGAATCTCAGGCGTCTCCGACAAGATGGCCGTGCCACCGTGTTGCACCAAGATATCCATCGCCGCCCCCAGCGCGGGGTTGCAGGTGATGCCCGAAAAACCGTCTGAGCCACCGCACTCCAAGCCAATCGACAAATGACTGGCCGGCACCGAGGTGCGCTTCACGGCATTGGCCGCCTCCAACATGCCCTCTACCGCGGCAATACCGGCGTTGATGGTGGCGCGCGTGCCACCCACGTCTTGCATCACCAAGGTTTGCATCAGTTCGCTCGCTCGCAACGCTTGCGAGGTCACCAAATCGGCCACCTGGTTGCGCTCGCAACCCAAACCCACAATCAAGGCCCCTGCCAAATTGGGGTGACGCACATAGCCAGCGATGGTGCGACGCAACAAGTCAAAGTGCGGGCTGGGCGACGCCATGCCACAGCCCGTGGTTTGCGCAAATGCCACCACCCCATCGATGTTGGGATACGGCTTCAAACGCTCAGGCGTGAAGTGCGCAGCAATTTTGTGAATCACCGTGGCCGAACAATTGACCGACGAGAAAAGCCCAATGAAGTTGCGAGTACCCACACGGCCATCGGGCCTGACATAGCCCATGAAGCGCGCTTGCTGTGCTTCGGGCAACACCTGCACGGGTTTGACGTCCACACCAAACGCAGGCTCGTGATAAAAATCAGCCAACGCCAAGTTGTGTCCGTGCACATGTTCACCCGCCGCAATGTCGCGCGTGGCCACACCAATCTCGGTGTTGTATTTCAAAACACGTTCGCCCTGCGCAATCGCGCGCGCAGCAATTTTGTGGCCCGCAGGCACTTGCGCTTTTGTCTTGAGGTTCCAAGCGGCCACGGCCTCGCCCAAGCCGAGCGGCCGCTTGGCAATCAACACGTTGTCGTGGGCATGAAGTTGGATCAGAGGCATAAATTAGTTTTTCACCAACTCTTTGAGTTTCAGTTTGTCAATCAACAGCGTCTCTTTTTTGTAGACCTGCGCCACGTAGTTTTCGTAATCGGGCCCATCCAGATACAACACGGGGGCGTCAATTTTGTCGCACGCTTGCTTGAACTCGGCGCTTGCCACCGCCACGCGAAAGGCTTGGCGCAAGCGCGCCGACACGGCCGCGTCTAGACCTTTGGGAGCGCCAATGCCGTTGGGGGCATCCACCACCACGTTGAACCCGGCGTCTTTCAAGGTGGGCGTGTCTTTGAAACGGCTGGTGCGCTGCTCACCCCAGGTGGCCAAGAGGTTCAACTTGCCGGCTTCCACATGGGGCGCCCAAGAAGAGGAATCCACCAACACATCCACGTGGCCCCCCAAGACAGCTTGCAATGCATCGGCGCCACCTTTGAAGGGAATGTGGTTGAACTTGATACCCGCAGCGATGGCGAACTCCTCCATGCCCACATGGGTGGCGCCCCCCACGCCCGCGTGGGCATAGGTGATCTTTCCGGGGTTGGCACGGGCTTCGGCCACCAGTTCTTGCAAGTTTTTCCAACGGCTGCCTGCCAAGGTAGCCATGCCAAATGTTTGGCCCGAGGTTCTGGCGATGTAAGACAAGTCTTTCAGCGGATCAATCGCCACCGAGCCCAGCTGAGAAAACCGTGTAACCGAAATTGGAATTTGGCCAATCGTGTAGCCATCGGGATTGGCAGAGGCCAATGCCTTCAAACCAATCATGCCGGACGCCCCGACTTTGTTTTCCACCACGATCGACTGGCCCAGCTCTTTGC
>JBPCSU010000174.1:0-6110 GCA_051006815.1 Limnohabitans sp. | reverse complement strand
TGACAGGAGAAGCGTTCACTTTGAATACAGTCCGAAATAAAGGTAAGACTGTTATGCAAAGGTCGTGCCAGGTTATTTTTAAACCTAAGTAATTAAATTTATGTGGTAAATCGGCCGGCGAGGGTCAGTTTTCTGACTCTGCGACGACTTGCCGACAGGCTTTTTCGCGGCCTTTTGGGCCTCTGGTTTCGCAGGTTTGGGCGAAAAGCCACCACAGAAGCGACCATCGGTGCGCAGCACCTCCAACGAAGGTATCACCTTCGAGCGAAAGCCCATCATCTTGCAGCCATAAGGCATGCGCAAATCCCACGTGATCGCCAGATAGCGACACTCCCAGCAATTGGGCCCTTTTTGCAAAGGCGGGGAAGAAGGCGCGTTGCCTTGTTCAGCTTTCATGCATCCACTCAGGGAAGGTTATTAACCACCCAAGAGTTTGAGCACCGACTGCTGGCTGGTGTTGGCTTGCGCCAGCACCGCTGTAGCGGCTTGTTGCATGATCTGGGTCTTGGCCAGCTCGGTCGATGCATGTGCGTAGTCAGCATCTTCGATTTGGCTGCGTGACGCAGACATATTCATGGACACATTGGTCAAATTGTTGATCACGTGGTCAAGTCGGTTCATCACCGCACCCATCGTGGCGCGTGTGGCGTTGACCTTGTCCATGGCTGCATCCAGCATGTTCAGTACCGCAGTCGCACCTTCACGGGTGTTGATGCGAACCTTGCGTGCTTCTTCTGCCAAATCAGCATCGCCTGTAATTTGACCGGTGATCGGACCACCTTTGCCAAAGTCAGCCAAATCGATCGTGATCACTTGGTTAGCACTGGAACCTACTTGGAAGGCCATGCGGCCCACGCGAGGAGGATCCATGTCTTGGCTGGCTCGGCCGCCAAAACTACCCTCATTGAAACCCAATGCAGAGAAATTGCTCTGTGGACCAAAACCATCTGCACCACTGCGAATTTGGATAGGACGGCCAGTCACGTTCATCATGTTGGGTGGCAAACCATCTGCACCTGGCAATGCAGGCAGGACGGGTGCGTCGGATGTCAAGCGAACCGTGCTGTACACCGTTTTGATGTCCATGGCACTGACTGGTGCCGTGGCACTGCCCAAGACGTTCAACAAGTAGGCGGCGCTCATGTCAACGGCGGACACATCCGTTTTACCTGTTGAGTTGGCAGTCACGGTACCCAAAGTCATCGTATGACCGCTGGTAGCAGTCACCGAGGGAGCACGTAAATCAAATGCGGTACCTGCAACGTTGGATGTGATCAAAACAGACGTGGCGTCTGTTGGATCCACCACTGCCGTGATGTTCTTAAGTGCAGATTCGTTGCTGATCGCCAAAGCCAACGCTGTTGCGGTTTGTGCAGGCGTGGAGGTTGCAGCCAAGGCAGCTGTTTCCACCATCACCCCGTTGATGTACACCGACGCTTTTTCACCAGCGCTGACACCTGCGCCCCCGATCTTGACACGGGAGACCTGGGCCACTGCACCCCCTTTGTCCAAACCAAAGTTGGCTGCTGAGAGCTCATCTTGGCTCGAATCAAACCAAACAGACAGGTTCCGGCCATCGGTATTCAAGGTCACGCCTTTGCCGTTGTCCGTGGCTGTCACACCGTGTTGACCGATGCGCTCGTTAATTGCGGCAACCACTTTGGCGCGACGATCTGTGCCCGTTTCGTTTTGAACGAAATTAACTTCAATCTTTGTACCGTTTACCCACAGGGTCTGCTTGCCGCTGATGGGGGTCGCCGTGTTCGTGATCGTGCCTTCCGTAGTGGCAGGATTCGCTTCAGCTGTTACACCCGTCAAGCTTGTGCTTGCATTGATAGCCGCTGCAACCGCCAAACCACTGGCGGAAGGGTTGCTACTCGAAACCACGGTGTTGGAAAACTTGTCGTCTTGCGGTGTAGTGGGCCGAATGGCAATGCCATTGATCTCCAAATCATCCATGCCCAAGTTTTTGGTATCTGCCACTTGGTTGGCAGTGACCTCTGTAGCGGCCACACTCATCGTCGCACCTGTGCTGGCAGACGAGGTCATCGTGAACGACACCCCTGGTGTGCGAGCGGACAGATAAATTTCACCCAACTCTTTGCCCTTAGAGGCATACACCCCCAAAATGCTGTTCGCGTTGATTTTGGCAATCAAGTCTTCCGCCACCGTTTGCGGCTTGGCATTGGCTGCCGCTGCTGCAGAGGTGAATGTGGTGCCATTGATCACAATGGTGGCCTTGTCATTGGCTGTTGCCAATCCAGTCAATTTGACGCTGTTGACTTGCGCCACAGAACCTTTGACAGGTTCACGCATGCGTGTGTTGACGATCGATTCGTTCTTAGAGAAATTGCCACTCACCAAACCAATACGGCTGATGTCGCCGGTCGCGCTAGCACCCAGCACCACAGGCGCTTGGATTTTCGATTCCAAAGAAATTGTCGAACTTTGGACACCTTCCTTCAAACCGATGCGTTGACCAAACATCAATGCATTGGATGAGTCTGCGGTTTCAAAACGAACTTCGATGTTGCGGCCATCTGGGGCCACCAAGCTGATGCCCTTGGCATCAGAACCTGTGTCGATCGCCGTCACACCGGTGCGGTCGCTGATCAAGTTGATCGCACGAACCACGTTGGCACGTGTGGCTTGTGAGTTGTTAAAAATTGTTGTGATGTCAGCAGAAGCGTAGCCGTTGATAAACACCACACCGTTTGTCACAGGACCGCCCACCATGGCTTGGCCTGTCAAAACGTTTTCATTGACTTTGGCAAAGACACCTGTACCAGGCGTTTTCACTGCATATTCAGTTGTGGTGTTCACCACACTGGCAATTCCTGTTGCACCGGGAACGACGTCCAACTTGGACACATTGCCTTCTTTGGCTGGGAAGTTGACACTGATCACAGCCGAGCCAGCCGCATACACGATGTTGCGATTGGTGCTGTTGTCATACAGCGGGCTCGCTTGCATGGCCGCCGCAATTTTGGCAGCAGCCAATGCGGGCGTGTTGTCATCATTTGTCAACACCACGCTCACACCACCCACTGTGATGGTGCCAGGCATGGGGGTGCCACTGAACGTGATGGATTGAGATTCGCCTTGAGAAATGCCTTGGTCCACCGCCATGCGGTTGATCGCAGCGGCCTTGGCAATCGCACTGCCTGATGCGTTGTTACGGGGTGACAACAAGTCGTCAGCCGCAGTGGATGGGCCAATGATGACGCCATTGATCGTCAAATCGCCCTCGCGCATATTGGGGATGCTGCCGGCAACTCCGACGCTCATCGAAATGCCACGGCTTGCAACGCTGATGGCTGCGCCATCAGAGTCTTGCAAGGTGTAACTCAGATCACCGGAGATCACCGAGCTATTCAACCCGTCGGCTTTGGCAAACTTCACCACCGCAGGACTTTGTGTCACCAAAGTGCCCGTCATGGTGACTTGCTTGTTGTCTTGGTTGGTGAAAGTCGCTGTCACAACTGAACCCGCCGTAGCACCTGAGGCAACGGAGAATGACAAGGAGCCGCTTTGCAAAAACTTGCCGTTGTCAGAGAAAACTTCGGCGGAATTGATCGCAGCTTTGCGTGAAGTGGACACAGGCGCAGACAAACTCAAGCCTGTTGCTGCCGTGTTGACGTTAGCAACTGCCAATGGCACATCGCCATCTGCTGCGCTGTAAGTAATAGTGGCAACGCCAGCCACCACAGTTGCGGACATACCGCGTGATGTGAACAGCGATGAATTATTCAAGGTCGTTTCGATCTTGGCAGAGGCCAAGGCCAAGGTGTTTTCCGATGATGTGATGGACACATCGACACCTGCAATATTGATCGTGCCAGGCGTGGGAGTTGCACCCGCGAGTGTGAAGGTTTGCACCTCACCTGCGCCAGAACCTGTCATGGTGCGTGTCGTTGTGGGGCTGATAAATACACTGCCCGACTTGTTTTCCGACGTAACTTTGTAAACTGGCATTTCGCCAACTTGTTCACCCGCTTTGCCGTTGAGAACAGGGAACCCGTTCCACTCTGTGTTGTCCGCAATTTGGACAATTTGTTGTTTGAGCTGTTGGAATTCAAGATCCAAATAGCTGCGATCGGAGTTGTTGTTTGAATCGTTCACGGCTTGAACGGCCAACTCACGCATGCGTTGCATCATGTCCGTGATTTCGTTGGTCGCTCCTTCAGCCGTCTGAATCAGACTGATGGCATCACCCGCATTGCGCCCGGCTTGGTTCAAGCTGCGAATTTGATGCGTCATGCGCGTTGCGATCGACATACCTGCGGCATCATCTCGTGCTGAGTTGATTCGCTTACCTGTCGATAACTGTTGCATTGCAATACTTTGGGCACGACCAGAAGAGCCGAGCGCCATTTGTGAAAACAATGCTTTAACGTTTGTGTTGATAACTGCCATTTTTTTCTCCTGACCCTATTGGTCAATCAAACTTGCCACTGGTTAAGCACATCCCGTGCCAACTTATTCCGACACAACTTAATAAGGGTTTTCCCTTTTTTTCGTGTGATTTGATGTTCATTTAAGTACTCAGTGGCAAGGTTTTGTCGCTGAAACGGCAAGCGGTTGCCGCTTGCCGGTCCGGTGCGATCTTTTGCCGCTTAGTGCTGCAAGCCCGCAGTGGGCATCATGGATTCGCTGAAATCATCCAGCGACAACTTCTCGGCCAACAATTCCACTTGGCCTGGATAAAGAGCCAAGCCTTGACGCGCCACAGCCAATGCACGCTCAGGGTCGAGGTTGCAACGCAACGCACGAACCAACATTACAACAGTATAAGGCTGCGCTTTGCCGCCTTGCACATCCATCAACTCTTCCATCAGCTCCACGGCCAATGCCCAGTCTTGATTCATCATGGCCAGCAAGCTGGTGATGGCCAAGATGTCTTCACTGTGTGGGTACAGGCTCATGCCGGCATCGCCCAAGGCGTTGGCCAGCTCAAGTTGCTCGGTGGCCACCAGGGACTGAATCGTTTCGCGGATTTCAGCAGGGCTGAAACGTTGAATCGTTTGGGTATTGAGCAAACCGCCTACGCTGGCTTGGTTCATCAATTCTTGAATAAGTGTCATCGGGTACTCCATCGGTTAGGTTTCAACCTCCAAAGCAAACTCCATACCAATTTGTTTTTTGACACACATGCGGGTCAATCCGCGCGTAGCCGTATGTGTCAATAAACCTGCAAACAAATAGGCATAGAACCTGCTTGACTGTGGCAACACTTTTATTCACCTCCAGGGAATGACATGAACGCGCGCACCCCCTCCTCCATGCTGATGCCTGTGAAAACAGTCAAGCGAAAAAAAGAAACGTCGCCTGCAGCTCCTACCCCTGTCGCGACGGCACCGGTTCTTATTCAAGACGAAGAGTTGAGCAACTACATGCAGCTGGCCAGCATGGGCAAGCTGCGTCTAGACCAACTCATGTACAAATGCGACGCCTTGCAAGCAGAAAAGCGGGTGATTGAGTCGGCCCACCTCTACCGTCAATGGATTGAACATACGGAAGACCCCCAAAAATATTTGGCCTTGTTCAATTAAGGCTCTGTGCTGCAAACACTGGGCATGACCGATTTGGCTGAAGAGGCCTATCGCTTATGCGTCGCCACCGAGCCCAAGTTGGCACAAGCACACATCAATTTAGGCCTGGTACTTGAGCGCAAAGGACAAAACCAACAAGCCCTGGACCAATGGTCCAACGTGGTGGCCCAAGGGGTGGTGAACCCCTCGAGCGACAAACTCATGGAAGTCACTGCACTCAATCACATTGGGCGCGTTTACGAAAACCTAAAGCAATACGAAATGGCCGAGCAGGCATTGCGCCGCAGCCTGCAGATGGACCCCAAACAATCTGGCGTGATTCAGCACTGGGTGCACATTCGCCAAAAAGCATGCATGTGGCCGGTGTACCAAAGCCTACCCAACGTGTCGGCCAATGACATGCTGATGAGCACATCGCCCTTGGCCATGCTGTCCTTGCATGACGATCCCGTGATTCAACTGCTTTCAGCACACGCCTTTGTCGGCAGAACCTATGGCTTCAAGGAAGAGTTTTTAAGCAAGGACAAACACTACAAACACAAGCGCATTCGTCTTGGT
>JBPCSU010000173.1:0-3351 GCA_051006815.1 Limnohabitans sp. | reverse complement strand
GGCATGATTAACAAGATCAGCTATCTGGTCAAAGTGCTGTAAAAGGTTAAAGATGGAACTCAATAACATCACCCACGCACCTGGCGCAAAACACGCCAAGCGTCGCGTTGGTCGCGGCATTGGCTCTGGCCTTGGCAAAACAGCTGGCCGTGGTCACAAAGGTCAAAAGTCACGTTCAGGCGGCTACCACAAGGTTGGTTTCGAAGGCGGTCAAATGCCTTTGCAACGTCGTTTGCCTAAGCGCGGCTTCAAGTCCACCACGTTGAAATACAACGACGAAGTGACTTTGGCTGACTTGCAACAACTCGGCGCTGCTGAAGTGGACATGTTGACCTTGAAGGCCGCTGGCCTCGTGGCTTCTTTCGCTCGCGTGGTCAAAGTTGTGAAGACTGGCGAATTGACCAAGGCTGTCAAGCTCAATGGCATCGGCGCAACTGCTGGCGCTAAAGCTGCGATTGAAGCCGCTGGCGGTTCAGTCGCTTAATTGACGGACACAACAGGAAACGCACTCCGTGGCAACCCAACCTGCATCGATCGGTAACAACGACAAGTATGGCGACCTGCGTCGCCGTCTGGTCTTTTTGCTGCTCGCCTTGGTGGTGTACCGCGTGGGTGCGCACATTCCTGTGCCTGGCATTGATCCCAACCAGTTGCAACAATTGTTCAAGGGCCAGCAAGGCGGCATCTTGAGCTTGTTCAACATGTTCTCGGGTGGCGCGCTGTCGCGCTTCACCGTGTTTGCGTTGGGCATCATGCCTTATATCTCTGCATCGATCATCATGCAGTTGCTGACTTATGTGTTGCCCTCGTTGGAGCAGCTCAAAAAAGAAGGCGAAGCAGGTCGTCGCAAGATCACACAATACACACGCTTCGGCACTTTGGGCTTGGCATTGTTCCAGTCCATGGGCATTGCCTTGGCGCTGGAAGCCTCTGCGGGTTTGGTCAACGTACCAGGCTTTGGCTTCCGTATGACAGCCATGGTCAGTTTGACTGCTGGCACCATGTTCCTGATGTGGTTGGGTGAACAAATCACCGAGCGTGGCTTGGGTAACGGTATCTCTATTTTGATTTTTGCCGGTATCGCAGCAGGTTTGCCTGGTTCGATCGGCGGCTTGCTCGAGTTGGTGCGTACAGGTGCGATGAGCATTTTGGCGGCTATCATCATCGTGATTGTGGTGGCCTTGGTTACCTACTTCGTGGTGTTTGTCGAGCGTGGTCAACGCAAAATCTTGGTGAACTACGCGCGTCGCCAAGTGGGTAACAAGGTGTATGGCGGTCAATCGTCACACTTGCCCCTGAAGCTGAACATGGCAGGTGTGATTCCTCCTATCTTCGCTTCATCCATTATTCTCTTGCCCGCAACTGTGGTGAGCTGGTTCAGCTCCGGTGACAGCATGCGTTGGTTGAAAGACATTTCTGCAGCACTTGCACCCGGACAGCCTGTCTATGTGATGTTGTATGCAGCAGCCATTGTTTTCTTCTGCTTTTTCTACACGGCCTTGGTATTCAACAGCCGCGAAACAGCAGATAACTTGAAAAAGAGCGGTGCATTTGTGCCCGGGATCCGTCCAGGTGACCATACGGCCAAATACATCGATAAAATACTGGTCCGACTGACTTTGGCTGGCGCCGTGTACATCACATTTGTGTGCCTGTTGCCCGAGTTTTTGATCTTGAAATACAACGTGCCTTTCTACTTCGGTGGCACCTCGTTGTTGATCATTGTGGTTGTGACGATGGACTTCATGGCTCAAGTGCAAAACTACATGATGAGCCAGCAGTATGAGTCATTGCTTAAGAAAGCAAGTTTCAAAACAACGGTAGGTTGAAAGACCTAGCAAAGAATCGTGTTCCATGCCCAGCATGGCATGGAATTAAATGAGTTTTAGGAGAGTGAAATGAGAGTTTCGGCTTCGGTCAAGAAAATTTGCCGCAACTGCAAAATCATCCGCCGCAAGGGCGTGGTTCGTGTGATCTGTACAGATCCACGCCACAAACAGCGTCAAGGTTGATTGAACTGGTTTAAAGAGGACGCACATGGCACGTATCGCTGGCATTAATATTCCGCCACACAAACACACTGAAATCGGCTTGACAGCTATTTTCGGTATTGGTCGCACACGCGCTCGCAAAATTTGCGAAGCAACTGGCATTGATTACGCAAAGAAGATCAAAGATCTGACTGACTCGGACCTCGAAAAGATCCGTGACCAGATCGCTGAATTCACGATTGAAGGTGACTTGCGTCGCGAAACAACAATGAACATCAAGCGTTTGATGGACATTGGTTGCTACCGCGGTTTCCGTCACCGTCGTGGTCTGCCTATGCGTGGCCAACGTACGCGTACCAACGCTCGTACACGCAAGGGTCCGCGTAAAGCAGCCCAGTCGTTGAAGAAATAATAGGATTGCACAATGGCTAAATCACCAAGCGGCGCAGCTTCACGCGTACGTAAAAAAGTTCGTAAGAACATTGCTGACGGCATCGCGCACGTGCACGCGTCGTTCAACAACACCATCATCACCATCACTGACCGTCAAGGCAATGCATTGTCTTGGGCGTCGTCAGGTGGCCAAGGTTTCAAGGGCTCACGCAAGTCCACACCTTTCGCAGCTCAAGTGGCTTCGGAAGTTGCAGGCCGCGCAGCCGTTGACCAAGGCATCAAGAATCTGGATGTCGAAATCAAAGGCCCAGGTCCTGGCCGCGAATCTTCCGTGCGTGCTTTGGCCGCATTGGGCATTCGCATCAATTCGATTGCTGACGTGACACCCGTGCCGCACAACGGCTGCCGTCCACAGAAGCGTCGTCGTATCTAAGCGTTTCTCGCTTTACTGTTAACCACAAGCCCACCGCCGCTGGTATTGCTCCAGCGGCTCCTCACTTTCTGTGAGCAGATGACTAGATAAGGAAATTCAAGTGGCACGTTACCTCGGCCCCAAGGCCAAACTCTCTCGCCGTGAAGGCACCGATCTGTTCTTGAAGAGCGCACGCCGCTCGATCGCAGACAAATCTAAATTCGACACCAAACCAGGCCAACACGGCCGCACATCGGGTCAACGCACGTCTGACTTCGGTTTGCAATTGCGCGAAAAACAAAAAGTCAAACGCATGTACGGCGTGTTGGAGCGTCAGTTCCGCCGTTACTTCGCTGCTGCTGACCGCCAAAAAGGCAACACCGGTGCCAACCTGTTGGCCATTTTGGAAACACGTTTGGACAACGTGGTGTACCGCATGGGCTTCGGCTCCACGCGCGCAGAAGCACGTCAATTGGTGTCGCACAAAGCGATCACCGTGAATGGCCAACAAGTGTACATCCCTTCTTACTTTGTTAAAGCCGGTTAAGTGGTGGC
>JBPCSU010000172.1:0-2519 GCA_051006815.1 Limnohabitans sp. | reverse complement strand
ACACACCTCTGCGTTCGTACGACGTGAAGACCGCAGTGTTGGTCAAGCGCGGACAAGAGGTTTTGATCACAGCAGGCGAAGGACAAGGCTTTGCCATCACAATGCGCGCAGAAGCGTTGCAAGATGGTGGTTTGGGTGAACAAATTCGCTTAAAAAATGTCGAGTCGGGTCGATCACTATCTGGCGTGATCACCGGACCGAATGCCGCCAAACTGAGGTGAAAAGTGGTATTTAAAAAATATTTCAAAAAAACGCTCAAGTTCTAGAATTTGAGGTCGATTGAAGTGTTGTGAAAAAGTTTGACCCAGCTAACGGGTTAAGAAAGTGAAAACATCATGAATGACGCGATTTCAAACTACGGTCGGATGACGCAGTCCAACGCTGCCTTGCGCAGCGCCATCGACAAAGTCGAGAAACGCAGCCCCTCTGCCGCGCAAGCGAAGGAAGAGCTCGCTCCGTCTTTGGAGAAAACATCGTCCGCAGGAGCAGATAAAGTGAGCTTGAGCAACGTCGCCCAAAAAGTCATGGCACAGCCAGACTTTGACCGCTCCAAGGTTGAGGCTATCAAGCAAGCGATCAAGGACGGCAACTACCCCGTGAATCCACGCCGCATTGCCGAAAACTTTGTGGCTTTGGAAAAAATGATTGGCAACTGAGTTTTTGTCATCTGACATGAACACCGCTGCTGAAGCGACACCTGCTTCCCCGTTGGAGCAGGCTTTGTCGTTGGCGAAAACACTGGAGGAGATGCTCGAACTGGAGTTTGAGCACCTGAAGGTGCAAGACCTTGACGCATTTGAAGCGTCGCAAGCATCGAAAAATGAGCTGCTCGAGGAACTCGCGCGGCTCGCTGGTATTCACGGTCCCGATTCCGCGGACCAACTCGGCCCTGAATGGGATGGGTTCAAAGACCACATGGCGCACTGCCGTGATTTGCACCGCCGTAACGAGGTGCTGATCGGTCGAAAAATTGACGCCATTCGCGGCGCCTTGCAAAGCCTTCAACTGGAAGATCCGACCAGCTCCGTCGAAATTTATGACCGCCTGGGCAAACTCTCGCGCGTGCGTCGCGGCGGTCGCGGTTATTCAGACGCTTAAACGCGCCCTCCCCGTGTCCTAAGCCTTGGCCGGCTTTTCGTCGCCGGGCTGCATGCCTTTGAGCCAATACACCCACGCCAAAATCACGGCCACAGCGGTGAACATGTCTTCCGGAATTTCTTGCCCCACATCGAGTCGGCTCAGCATGGCCAACAAACGTGGGTCTTCGGCCACATACACCCCCTGTCGCTTGGCTTCGGCCACGATGCGACGCGCCAATTCGTCATCCCCTTTGGCCGTCACCAGCGGAGCTTTGTTGCGGCCATATTCAAGGGCCACCGCTTGGGTGTAGCGTTTGTCGATCATGCTTGGGTGTCCACCAAAGCGCCGTGATCGGGCGCAGGTCGTTCCTCGTTCGCGTCAGGGCGCGGCGCGTTGTAGACCTGAAAACTGCCCATGATCAACCCCGCATTTTCAAGTTCGTAGGTCAACTCGCTGGCGTTGAACTTGGCCAAGTCGGCCACCTCTTTGTCCAAGGCCCACATGGTGAGATCGACCTGCGCGCTGTTGCTGATGGTGGTTTTCAGCCACACCTCACCCAGCGCACGGCTGTTGGTGTGCATGTTGACCACCCAGGGATTTTTGGGTTGACCTGGTTTGTTGCCTTTTTGTTCAAACTGCAACTCGACAGGGTCCGCATCTCGAAACGGAATGACCATGGCAAAGCTCAAGTCGCCCTTGCTGATGTGTTGCTGCACAGACTGTGCTTGTGCCGCTTCTAGTTCATCCAGTGCATGACTCACACGCTCATGTGCGTCGGCGCTGTCTTGCTCTTGCACGCGATCACGCTCGGCCATGAGCAAACGCAACAGCACCTTGGTGTTGTCAGGCACCGCCTCGTCAGCAGCTAAATACGCCTCGCTGGTCTTGGTGTGCCCCAAGACAAAACGCTTCAGGGCTTGTGGTTGCAAACTGCCCATGCTGAGCCGCTGCGCCAACATGCGTTTTTTGAGCTCGCCACTGTCTTGCACTGGAATCAAACTCTCAAACACGCCTGGACGCAACAGTGCCAACAAATTAGCAAAACCACTGGGCTGGAACAGCAAGGTGTTGAGCCGTGTGGGCAAGGCGGCGGCAGGTGCCTCAGGCCCCGCGAAGTTGCCCGTGTGCAGCAGCTGCAATGCCCATTTGCCCGCGGGCAACAGCTGTGCACGCAGCTGCACCAGGTCCCCCTCTTTGATTTTGGGGGACAAAGGCAAATTGTAAACTTGTTCGTTTAGAACCAGCTTGAGCTGGTCGTTGCGCATGGCGGCAACCGCTTGGACGATCTGTCCGTCGTGCAGTCCCAACTGACGCGCAGCAGGCGCCTCGACATACACCGTGCGCATGTCCAAATGAATAGGCGCCACACGCGTGATCGCGTGGACGCCTTCGGGACCCATGATGGCCATGGTGACCCCTTAGGGGATACGGACCCAGTT
>JBPCSU010000171.1:0-4440 GCA_051006815.1 Limnohabitans sp. | reverse complement strand
GGCGTGGCCGCACCCAGCGCCAATTTGTTTGGCCGCGTCAGCCCCACCACGGCTGCGCATGTGGCGGGCGAGTTTGGCGACGACTTGATCATCGTGGATGGCGGCGCGTGTGAGGTGGGCATTGAATCCACCATCGTCGATTGCACCCGTGGTACGCCGGTGTTGTTGCGCCCAGGCGTGTTGACGCCGCAGCAATTGAGCGCGGCATGTGGCGAGACCGTCCTCACGCCCGCGCAACCCGATGCCGATGCGCCACGTGCTTCAGGCACGCTCGACGCACATTACGCCCCACGGGCACGCGTGCAGTTGATGACGGCGGCGCAATTGCAACAAGCGATCGATCATGCAGCCAGCGGCACCGTCGAACCGGGCCTGATTGGGGTTTGGGCACGGGCTGCGGTGCAGCTGCCTAGCCGTTCGGCCATGTCGTTCAAGTTGCAGCCCATGCCCAAGATGGCTGAGGCGGCTGCGCATGACTTGTTTGCCCAATTGCGAGCCTTCGATGCCCAAGGGGCGGTGCAGATTTGGGTTGAAGTCCCCCCCCCTGGGCCGGAGTGGGCAGGGGTGCGGGATCGCCTGATTCGGGCCGCCACGCCAACTCGTTAAACTAATGCGGTACTCAACCGAGAGCCTGTGATGAACCCAATTTTTAGCCGAACCCTCAAAGCCTTGTGCACTGTTGCAGCGGCCGCCCTTTTGTCTGCGTGCGGCGGGTCAAGTAGCACGGTGGACCCGTTCGTGGCCACACGCGTGATCGCGTTTGGTGATGGGTTTAACTATGTCAATAGTTCAGGTGCGGGCTTGTCCACCGTGAGAACGGGTGAAACAAATAACACCCTGGCTGGTCGAATCGCTGAACGTTATGGCATCGTCGTGAAAGATGCGGCGACAGTGGCAGGGGGATTGGTGTCAACCGGCGGTTTTAGTTATGCAACAGCAAATGCCACTGTAAGCGGTGTCGCTACCTTAACTACAGGGCAAATTGATACATTCTTAACTGCTGCGGGCGGAGCAGTTTCGAAGAAAGATTTGATCATCATCTCTGTCGGTAACTGGGACATCAAGGCGGCAGCAGCGACGAACAACACCTCTGCGATCGACACAGCGACGACCAACTTAGTTGCTGCAATTCAGCGCCTTACAGCTGCGGGAGCTGAGCATGTGGTGGTGATTCCTTCGATCAACATGGCGAGAACCCCTTGGGCAACAGGGTCTGGCATTTCACGCGCGACAATTCAAGACTTGAGTAATTCAGCGGCGACCTCGTTCAATCGCACTTTGAATACGAAACTTGTGAATGCCTACTCGCAAGATCGTAAACCCGTCTTGCTGCTGGACCCTACGGCCGACTTCAATTCGTTTGCGGGCTCTGTGGATGTCAATGGCGCGACTGTCCAAAACTTCAGTGGTTTGGCGTTGACAAACTTGTCCACCGCTGTGTGTACAACAGCCAGTCCGGCGGCGGGTTGTACCACCAGTGTGGGCGCTGGTGGTCTGATCAATGCCACAGATTACTTGACCTCCGTTTTTGCCGATGAGATTAACTTGACCCCGGTCATCAACCGTTACTTGGCAGACCGCATGTTGTTGATCATGCAAAACATTGGCTGGGCGCCTTAATCGGTTGATCGCCCAAACCTCACCCGCATCCACAAAATACTCGCGGCCAAGGCCAACGTGATCACGTTGGCGATCACTACGGGCCAGGCTTCGATCAGCAAGCCGTAGGCCAGCCACAGCGCAATGCCGAGGGTGAACGCGCTGTACATCCCGAGTGAAATGCCGCGCACATCGCGGGTTTTGAACGTCAGCCACGCCTGTGGCACAAAGCTGGCGGTGGTCAGGCTGGCGGCGGCATAGCCAATCCATTCGGTGTAGTTCATGGTTGGTTTCCTGCCCAGTCAATCAGGGCGTCAAGTGCGGGGCGTGCGGCGTTGGCATTGGGGTGGTGCAGAACAGCCACCACCACCAAGCGTTTGCCAGTGGCGGTGTCGACAAATCCGGCCACGCCGGCCACGTCGCGCAAGCTGCCGGTTTTCAAATGTGCGCTGGCTTGTGCTTTGCTGCGTTTCATCGTGCCATCAAGGCCGGTGACGGGCAAGGAGCTCATCAGCTCTGACATGGTGGGCGAGGCCCAGGCCACTTGCAGCAAACGCGCCAAGGCTTGAGCGCTGATGCGTTCTTCACGGCTGAGACCCGAGCCGTTGTCAAAGGTGGGCACTTCCCCTCCCACACGTTCACGCCACCAGCGTTGCATCACTTCGCGTGAGGCGTCAAAGTTGCCCACGCCGCGTTGTTGTTGGCTGAGTGTGAGGAAGAGTTGCTGCGCCATCACGTTGTTGCTGTACTTGTTGATGTCGCGGATGGTCTCGGCCAAGCTGGCCGACTCCAGGTTGAAGACGGGTTGCAAGTTGGCAGGCACGTTGCCCTCGCGCACTTGACCGGTGAGTTGTCCGCCGAGGTGCTGCCACATGCCTGCGATGGCGCGTGCCGCAAATTGCTGGGGCGCTGCGTAAGCGATGGGCCACACTTTTTCGCCGCAAACAGCGGGGAAGTTGCCGGCAAAGCGGATGCGTGTGGCGTCGCTCCAATCGGCGCGCAAGCCGCTGCGGTAGTCGCTGCAATCGCTTGTCGTCAGGGGCACGGTGGCGGGGAACTGCACACCTGCAAGGGGGGGCTCGATTTGCACGCGTGCGACGTTGGCAGCACGGTCGGGCACGAATTGAATCAGCAGCGATTTGAAGTTGAGCAACAACGCATCCGGCGCGGCGTTGTAGGGGCGCAGGGGCTCGCCATCAAAGCTGGCAGCATCGCGCGGGGGCACCTCAAACGCACTGCGGTCGAGCACGATGTCTCCCTGAATTTTTTGAATGCCCAAGCCTTGGATGCGACGCATGAGCAGCCATAGGCGTTCCACCACCAAGCGGGGGTCGCCGCTGCCGCGCACATACACATGGCCATGCAACACACCATCGCGTACAGGACCCTCGATGTACACGGGGGTGCGCCATACAAACGCGGGGCCGAGGGTGTCGAGTGCCGCGGTGGTGGTGGCCAGCTTCATCAGCGAAGCGGGGTTGATGCGCACTTGCGCTTGATGGCTCAGCCGCGGTGTGCTGCTGGCGCCGGTGTCGACCACCATGACGTGGAAGTTTTCGCTGGGCACTTTGGCCCGTTGCAGCGCCGCTTCGACTTCGCGTGGCAGTTGACCGATGTCACCGGCTGTGTGCTTGGGGGGCTCACTGCGTACCGCTTTAGAGTGGGGCGCGGCCTGTGTGTGCAGCGCACCGGCGGCGACAAACACGGTCAAAACCAAGCGCAGAAAGCGCCATGGTGAGGCATGAATGTGCGAGGTGGGCAGGCGCGAAGAGGACAAGGGCAAGCAGGTCATGGGCAAATTATCACTGCCGGGATAATCAACCCATGGACACCCACCAGTGGCTGGCTTTAGAAACCAGCACCGACACCCTTTCTCTCGCGGTTGCACGTGGCGCACAGACCTGGACGCACACCAGCGCCGGGGGCGCGCTCACTTCGACCCACATGATTCCGCAGACTTTGGCGCTGCTGAAAGACGCCGACTTGGCGTTGACCGATGTGCAGGCGGTGGTGTTTGGGCGTGGTCCGGGTGCATTCACGGGGTTGCGCACAGCCTGTTCGGTGGCGCAAGGCTTGGCTTTTGGTGCCAACGTTCCGGTGCTGTCCATTGACACCTTGTTGGCCGTGGCAGAAGAGGCGCGTGCGGCGCATGCAGCATCAGGTGCTGTTCCCGTGACCCGCGTGCTGGCCGTGATGGATGCACGCATGGAGCAGGTGTATGCCGCGGCCTATGAGTTCACGCCCAATGCGGCTGGTGAAAATTCCACCCCTGCAAACGAGCCCCACCTGTTGCAAGGCACTTGGCGTTGCGTGCAAGCCCCTGAATTGCACAGCCCCGAATCGTTGCACTGGCCTGCTGACTGGGCTTTGGGCAGCTTCATCGCTGCAGGCAACGCGTGGCCCGTGTACGCGGGGCGTTGGCCTGTTGCGTTGCTGGCGCCACAAGTGGCCGCCTTGCCAACCGCTTCCGCACTGCTGCGTTTGGCCCCCGCCGCGTGGGCCGCAGGTGCAGGCGTGCCCCCCGAAGAAGCGTTGCCGCTGTACATCCGCGACAAAGTGGCGCAGACCACCGACGAGCGCATGCATATCAAAGCGCAGCAAGTCGCACAGCCCGCCCAAACTGTGCCACCGACAATCACGCCCTAACGCTTCTTTGCTACCCCCACACTTTCGATGAACGCTGTGTTGAAACCTGAAGTACGCCTTGAGCCGCTGACCGAAGCCTTGCTCGACGATGTGCTGCGTATCGAAAATAGCGCCTACGCGCATCCGTGGACGCGTGGCAACTTTGCTGACTCGCTCAAGTCGGGCTACCAGTTGCTGGCGCTGATGGGGGAAGAC
>JBPCSU010000170.1:0-43741 GCA_051006815.1 Limnohabitans sp. | reverse complement strand
ATCCAGGCCAAAGTACAAAATCCCTGTAAGGAAGGCGTTCCAAGGCAATAGGACATTTAAAACCAAGCCAACTATTGCAACGAACGCTAGTGCAAGGCCAACACAGGCACCTACTCTCTTCGATGAACTGGGAACATTGCCCTCTTTTTCGGCCTGAGTACTCAAGGATGATCTCCAACCAAAGCGACCGCAGATTCATACAACTGCCGTAATTCTTCGCTGACCACGCAAATTCGGACTAAGTCAATTGCATCTGACTTTCGTTCGAACTCTTTCAGCGCTTTGGCAGTTATCCGTGCAGCAAGGATGGGAGGGAACTTAAAAACACCTGTGCCGATGGCAGGCATAGCCAAAGACTTGATGCCGTTATCTCTTGCTGTGTTGAGCATTGAAAACATCGCAAAGGCCATGTATCGCTCTGGCTCAGTGTTCAAAATGTAATGCGCTGCTCGTACGTGAATGATCCAAGGGTTAGCCAAGCTAAACCCCGGTGTAATTAGTGCTGCGCCGAGTTCGAGGGGCGCAAATGGTTTGCAGAACTTTTCCAACTCTGGTCCGGCTGCTGTATGTATCGCACCTGCCACGCCCGAACCAAGCCTCAGATTGGCATTGGCAGAATTGACTAAGGCATCCACATCTGGCTGCATCACGATGTTGCCAACGACGACTTCAATTTTCATTTTGTACTCACTCAGTCCCAGCCGCAGATGAACTCTGCAACTACTTTCTTATTTCGAACAATTGCAAACCCTGAATAAACATCACACGGTTTGGAATACTTTGGCGAATGACCTGGCTTAATTGACCATCCCTTGGTGGCAAACGACCAAAGCTGATCATCGGGCTCTAACTGAGCCAACAAATTAATCCAGCCTTGGTGAAGGTGTCCAAAAGGCAGATTGGGCACCCGACCCAACGGATCAGTGATGTAGCTAGCCGCCTCCACCTCAAGCGGATTGACTTGCTTGATCAAGCTATCTTTCTGGCAAGTAAAACTAGGCTCATCTGATCTGTACTTCGGTGCAGGTTTATCAAAAAATGTTGCATACGCTGCAACCAACAGCGCGACCGGCCAAATCAAGCAAAATAACATCACCGAGCCGAACCACACAAACGTTTTCTTAACCCGATCTAGAAGTGTTTTTTCTTTCTCCAGTGCCGTCATCACTTCTTGCGCCCACACGGATGGACTTTCCTTGCGATGAAACACATAGACCAGCAATCTCAAGACTGGAAAAGTAATTGCACCAATGCCGAGATAAAGCCAGAACAAATCCAAATAGCTTTCAGGCATCAACTCGCTCCTCACGCTTGGATGGCTTAACAAAGAAGGCCAACAGTGTCCAAATCAACATATCAACCTCTTCCAAAAGTTGTCATCGCCCCAATGCTGTAACCATTGCCGCCTTTACCAGTACCAACACCGTTACCTTCGACACGTTCACTCAAAACAACCCCCTTCTCGATCTCAATGAAAAGATCTTGTTCATAGGTACTGCCGTAACCACCATGCACATAGTTCAATAGCTCCCCCATGGGGCAACGAAGCTCCCCGGTGTACCAATGCGCGAACACACCATCTGGATAGTCGGGGAACACATGAGACAGGTCAACTTCATCAATCGGTCCATCTTCACCGCCCTTATTGATATAGCCTCTCAGCTTGACTAAATACAACCGCCCACCCTCAATTGCCCAGGTGCCGACATAACCCCGCCATAAAGCAGTAGAGGTTGCAGTGAAACGCACTGGATTGCATGCACTTTTTAGGTAAGCGCCTAGTGGATTGGTGCAAAGAGAAAGCTTCTCGCCCTTGTGAATCAAGACTTCTGCTGCTTGCGCTGTCATTTGTTATCCCTTCTATTCAATTTCCCATAGTCTGACTGAGCAAAGGCTCAACACATGAGCCTTTGCATCTCAATCAAAAAACACTTGGGAACGCATGTCTCGCGTCAACACATCATGAAACTGCTGCCAAAGCATGTCCTCATGAGCGCCGCAAATTGGACTATTACTCTTAGCCTGATAGGTTCGCTGAACCTTTAAAGTTTTATTCAGAAGTTCATACCGAGCTGAATATCGGATAAGCCCGTTGTCGAATGACACATCTTTGGGTATCCGCGTGATCTGCACCTCAGCTGGGAACTCAAGCTCAACATCCTCCACATGCTTACTTGAAAAGCAATACGCTTGGAATCGACGGTTCTTCGGCGCTTGCGCTTTGGTCATCATCTTTAAGTACCCTGGCGCGATCCCTAACTCTGGCGACTACCGTGAACGTGACGTTTTGCGCATATTGGCCGCGGGTCTTCCTGACTCCTTTGACGTTTTTCACAACCTTCCCTGGTCGTCTATCCACCAAGGTAGCCAACACTTTGGTGAGATAGACCTGGTGGTCATTTCACCGCTCGGCCACATCATGTTGGTTGAGGTGAAAGCAGGCTCCATCAACGAAGGCGCAAGCGCACTGACCAAGACCTATGGCGGCATTGGTAGTGACAAAGACATTGGCCATCAGGTGCGCCGACAGCACAGCACATTGATGCAACGCATGAGGGATGGCGACCTACCCAACGTCAGCATTGACACGCTTTTGGCATTGCCAGACCATACTGTGCATAGTGCAGTGCTGGCATATCCACGAGAGCGGATTGTGGACGCCTCCGAACTAGATACTTTATGCCAGCGGGTAATGAGAGCCTTCCCTAGTAACGCGCCCACAGGCGATGCGCGCTCCCGTGTAATTGATTTCTTTGCCAACCGCTTTCAGGTGATGACGGACGTAGCTTCCAGTATCAAGCAAGTGCAACAGATCAGCACCACATTGGCCAGTGGCCTTGCAACATGGGTGCCTAAGATTTCTCATACGGGGAATTTGTTTGTAATTCAAGCTACGGCAGGCTCAGGTAAAACCCAGCTTGCGTTAAAACTGCTGCAAGACGCCGTAAAGGCCAAGCAGCGCTGCTGCTATGTTTGCTACAACCGCCCGCTAGCAGACCATCTGACACAACTAGCCCCTGCAGCTGTAGAGGTGACAACGTTTCACCAGCTGTGCCGCGACTTGGCAGATCGACAAGGTGAAAAGCTGGACTTTGCAGACCCCAGCGTATTTAACAAGATGGTGTCTGACTATTTGGAAGTCTCAGAGTCATTCAACAAGAACCTGGACCTATTGATCATTGATGAGTCTCAAGACTTTGAACCAACTTGGGCACAAGCAGTATTGGAGCGACTGAAGGACACGGGACGCCTGTATGTGATGGGCGATACAGGCCAGCAGCTTTACGAGCGCGAGATGTTTGACCTGGCGGATGCTGTGCACATTAGTTGCATGGATAACTTCCGAAGCCCGACCAAGGTAGTGCAGATGATCAACGCCCTAGGACTGAGCGAAGAACCCGTGGTGGCCCGCAGCGTTCATACAGGAGAAACGCCCCACATTTACACATGGGCGCCTGGAAAGGTAAATAGCCTGACAGCACTTGAAGAATGCCTCAAGAATATCTGGCAAGACGGATACAAACCTGAGCAGGTGGCTGTTATCAGCTATCACGGAGCCAAGACATCAGGGGTTTTAGGCCTTGAGCAACTTGGCGGATATCAAACAAAACGGTTCAGCAAGTACGATGAAGTTGGCAATGCGCTTTGGACAGATGGTGAACTGCTGGTGGAAAGCGTTTACAGATACAAGGGGCAAAGCATGCCAGTAGTGGTTCTTTGCGAAATCGACTTCGAGGAGCTAACGGAAAAAGACAAGCGCAAGCTTTTCGTTGGCCTAACCCGTGGTCAGGTTCGGGTTGATATCGTCATGAGCGAAAAGAGTGCGACTCTTCTTATGCAGTCCTAAATCTAGAAATAGTGGTCTAAAGCCAAATTTCAATTGATAGCTGATTTGATAGTCGGAATAAAAAACGCCCCGAAAGGGGCGTTTTTACTGGGTATTTGGCGGAAGCTGTGAGATTCGAACTCACGGAGGGCTCACACCCTCGCCGGTTTTCAAGACCGGTGCATTCAACCGCTCTGCCAAGCTTCCTAGTTGAAATTCAGGAAAGATTGTAATGGCACTTTGGCCTGCTTTTCGTGTTCAGGCCTCAGACAAAAACAAAGATTGCAAATCGCTCAAAAAATCAAAGCCGCGTTCGGTGGGAACCACCCGCTGAAAGTCCCACGTGATGAGGCCTTTAGCCTCTGCCTCGGTCAACGCGGCTTGTATGGCCGTCACAGGCAAACCCGTGCGGTCGGTGAAATCAGCCAACGAAAAGCCATGGCGCAAACGCAGCGCGTTGAGCATGAACTCAAACGGCAGCTCGGCCCGCGCCACCTCGGTGCTTTGCGCCACCGCCCTGTCTGCACGGCTAGTGTCTAACGCATGATCCATGAAGAGACGGGGATCGCGGTTGCGCACCTGGCGCAACACGCGGTGGGCAAAACTGAGCTTGCTGTGAGCGCCAGCGCCAATGCCGAGGTAGTCGCCAAACTGCCAGTAGTTGAGGTTGTGCCAACACCGATAGTTGTCTTGGGCGTAGGCCGACACCTCGTAGCGATGCAGGCCAACAGCGGCCGTGCGCTCGGTGATGCGGTCGAGCATGACGTAGGCATCGTCATCTTCCGGCACTTGAGGTGGGAATTTGGCGAACACGGTGTTGGGTTCGATGGTGAGGTGGTAAACCGACAAATGTGGCGGGGCCAAAGACAGCGCCATGTCCAAGTCTTCATCCAGCTGGGCCAGTGTTTGACCAGGCAAGGCATACATCAAATCAAGATTGAAGGTGTCAAACGCCTCACGTGCTTCTTCAACAGCCGCAATGGCTTGGGCTCGGTTGTGCACGCGCC
This sequence comes from Limnohabitans sp., assembly GCA_051006815.1. GTDB lineage: Bacteria > Pseudomonadota > Gammaproteobacteria > Burkholderiales > Burkholderiaceae_C > Limnohabitans. The sequence continues at coordinate 38,908 of JBPCSU010000170.1, read as the reverse complement.
CCAAGGCTTGCAAATGCGCATCGTTGAAGCTTTGCACGCCTACCGACAGGCGGGTCACCCCAGCGGCGCGGAAGGCGCGAAAGCGGTCTTTCTCAAACGTGCCTGGGTTGGCCTCTAGTGTGATTTCGCAATCGGCCTCCAGACGCAAGCGCGCGCGCATGTCGCTGATCAGGCGCTCAATGGCCGCAGGCGAAAACAAGCTCGGCGTGCCCCCCCCAATGAAGATGCTGTGCACGCTACGCCCCCAAATGAGCGGCAAGCTGTGCTCAAGGTCCGCACACAAAGCATCGAGATAGCGTTGTTCAGGCAACTCACCGGCGACGCTACTTTGCAACTCATGCGAATTGAAATCGCAGTACGGGCACTTCTTCAAGCACCACGGCAAATGCACATAGAGCGAGAGCGGCGGCAAGCTGCTGAGCGACAGCGTGCCGGGGCGCATAAGGTGTTGAATGTCTTGTGTCATCGACAAGGCGTACTCAGAACCAACGCTCGCGCATCAGCGCCAACATGTGTTGCGCGGCTTGGCCGCGATGGCTGTTGGCGTTCTTCACGTCAACCGGCAATTCCGCAAAGGTTTTGCCAAAGCGCGGGATGAACATGACAGGGTCAAAACCGAACCCATTGCTACCCACGGGGGCACGGGTAATTTCACCCACCGCACGCCCCACGGCAATCAACGGTTCGGGGTCATCCGGATGGCGCACCGCCACCAAGGTGCTGACTAAGGCCGCGCGGCGGTTGTCCACCTGGGCCATTTGCTCGAGCAAAGCGCGCACGTTGTTGTCATCACTTTTGGCATAGCCAAACTGTGTGGCGTAGTAGGCGGTTTGCACGCCGGGCAGGCCACCAAAGGCATCCACACACAAGCCCGCGTCGTCCGCCACGGACGGCAACCCACTTTCACGCGACGCATGACGGGCTTTGGCTAAGGCGTTTTCAACAAAGGTGTGAAAAGGCTCTTCGGCCTCGCCAATCTGCAAATCACCTTGCCGCACCAACTCAACACCCAGCGGGGCAAACATGGCTTGCAACTCAGCTAACTTGCCTTGGTTGTTCGAGGCGAGAACGATTTTTTTCAAAGCCTGCACGGTCATGGGCTTAGGCCTTCAGTGCCTCTTGCTGCATGGCGATGAGCTCGCGCACACCTTTCTCGGCCAATGCCAACAAAGCGTTCATTTGATCGCGCGTGAAAGGCAAACCTTCTGCCGTTCCCTGCACTTCCACATAGTGGCCAGCGCTGGTCATGACCACATTCATGTCGGTGTCGCAGCTCGAGTCTTCGGTGTATTCCAAATCGAGCAAAGGCAAGTCCCCCAACATGCCCACCGAGATGGCGGCTACGCCTTGGGTGATGGGGCTTTCGGTCAGCTTGTCTGCCGCCATCAGTGTGTTCACCGCGTCTTGCGCCGCCACAAACGCCCCGGTGATGCTGGCGGTGCGTGTGCCACCGTCGGCTTGCAGCACGTCGCAGTCCAAATGGATGGTGCGTTCACCCAACTTCTTCAAGTCAAACACGGCGCGCATCGAGCGGCCAATGAGACGCGGAATTTCTTGGGTGCGGCCCGATTGCTTGCCGCGCGCGGCTTCACGGTCGCTGCGGGTATGGGTGGCACGGGGCAGCATGCCGTATTCGGCAGTGACCCACCCTTCGCCTGAGCCTTTTTTGTGACCAGGTACTTTTTCTTCCACCGATGCGGTGCACAGCACCTTGGTGTGGCCAAACTCAATCAGCACCGAACCTTCGGCATGCATGGTGTAGTTGCGGGTGATGCGCACAGGGCGCAATTGGTCAGCAGCGCGGGTGTGGCGAGAGTCAGGCAATGCGGTGGTCATTTGTGGATTTTTCCGAGGTCAGTTATGGGGAGCATTTATGGGGTTCATTCAAGCGCCAATTGTCGGGCAATCTGGGCCTGAGATAATCCTGTCTTTGATCCCCAACGTCACACCATGCCCATCTACAGCATGACCGGTTATGCCAGTGCGCAAACCGAGCTGCATTCAGACACCGCCCACAGCCCGGCCCTGCGCTTGGGACTGGAAATTCGCTCGGTCAACAGCCGCTTCCTTGACCTGACGTTCAAGATGCCCGAAGAGCTGCGCCCACACGAAGCGGCGATGCGCGAGCTGATCACCCAGCACCTCAAACGCGGCAAAGTTGAAGTGCGTGCGAATTTGGAAAGCACCGCGGACACCAGCTTTGTAGAGCCCACACCCGCCCTGCTGCAACGCTTGTCTGCGTTGCAAGACACGGTCCACGCCCACCTGCCCAAAGCCAATGGCCTCTCGGTGGCCGATGTGCTGCGCCTGACCACAGCCCAATCGTCCACCCCCACCGATTTAGGCCCTGCGGTTTTGCAACTGGCAGGCACCACGCTGACCCAACTCCGCGAAGCCCGCGAACGCGAAGGCGCTCGTTTGGCCCACACGCTGCGCGAACGCCTGGGGCAGCTGCGCGTGCTGGCCTCACAGGCCGCCCCGTTGGTGCCACAACTGGTGGAACAGCAACGCCTGAAGTTTCTGGAACGCTGGCGTGACGCCATGGCGTTGACCGAAGGCACCGCCCTGCCCGAAGCTGCACAAGACCGTGCTTTGACCGAGGCTACGGCGTTTGCCATTCGCATTGATGTGGCCGAGGAGCTGACACGCTTGGTGTCCCACTTCGAAGAGATGGATGCCTTGCTCGCCCAAGGCGGCAAGACAGAAGGCGTGGGCAAACGCTTGGACTTCCTGATTCAAGAGCTGCACCGTGAAGCCAATACCTTGGGTTCGAAGTCGGCCACGATGGAAATGACCCGTATTTCGGTGGACATGAAAGTGTTGATCGAACAACTCCGCGAACAAGTACAGAACATCGAATAATGGACAACTTCCCAGGCAACCTCATTGTGGTCGCGGCCCCCAGCGGGGCTGGCAAATCGAGTCTCGTCAAAGCACTGATGGAGCTGGATGCCAAGGTTCGACCTTCTGTGTCACACACCACGCGCCAGCCACGCGGCCAGGAAAAACACGGACGCGAATACTTCTTTGTCTCGCCCCCCGAGTTCGACCAAATGGTCGAGGCCAACGCGTTTTTGGAATGGGCCAATGTGCACGGCCAGCGCTACGGCACTTCGCGCAAAGCCATTGAAGATCGCATCGCGCAAGGGGCTGACGTGATCTTGGAAATCGATTTCCAAGGTGCCATTCAGGTCAAAAAACTGTTTACCAATGCGGTGCTGATCTTCATCCTGCCGCCCAGCTGGGAAGAGCTCAAGTCCCGCCTGCACAACCGCGGCGAAGATGCCCCCGAAATCATTGATTTACGTCTGAAAAACGCGGCCGACGAGATGGCGCAAGCCAAAGAATTTGACTACGTTATAATCAACGAACTGTTTGAGACCGCCTTGTTCGACCTGAAAGCGATCGTGCATGCGCAACGCCTCAAATACCTGGCACAGCGCCGGGCTCGGGCAGATATCTTTCAAGCCCTGAACATCACCTGAATTCTGGAGTACCCACATGGCCCGCATCACTGTTGAAGATTGCCTCGAGCAAATCCCGAACCGCTTTCAATTGGTCTTGTGCGCCACTTACCGTGCCCGCATGCTCAGCCAAGGTCACACCCCCAAGGTCGAGAGCAAAAACAAGCCAGGCGTGACCGCTTTGCGCGAAATCGCAGCAGGTCAAATCGGCATCGAAATGCTCAAAAAAGTACCCGGCTAAATTACCTCCGCCACTTCGAAAAGCACCGCAGCGTCGGTGCTTTTTTATTGCGGGTAAAGTATTGGTCATGAGCGTCACCCAAACCCCTTCAAAGCCAACCGCTCCCCTGAACGGAAGCGCCGCTGCGGCCAATGCAGCAGCGGCAAGCTTTGCAGCGTTGACTGAGAAATTGGGGTACCTCAGCCCCGAAGGTTTGGACTTGGTTCGCAAGGCCTACCGCTACGCAGACGAGGCCCATTTGGGCCAACTGCGCAACAGCGGTGAGCCTTACATCACCCACCCCATCGCCGTGGCGGCGCAATGTGCGGAGTGGAAGCTCGATGCGCAAGCCTTGTCGGCCGCTTTGCTACACGACGCGATGGAAGACTGCGGCATCACCAAAACAGATTTGGTGGAGCGCTTTGGCATTCAAGTGGCAGAGCTGGTCGATGGTTTGACCAAGCTTGAAAAACTCGAATTCAACACGCGTGAAGAAAACCAAGCCGAGTCGTTCCGCAAAATGTTGCTGGCCATGGCGCGCGATGTGCGTGTCATCCTCATCAAGCTGGCAGACCGCACCCACAACATGCGCACCATGGGTGACATGCCACGTGCCAAGTGGGGCCGCATTTCCAATGAAACGCTAGAAATTTACGTGCCCATCGCGCACCGTTTGGGCTTGAACCAGACCTACCGCGAGTTGCAAGAACTGGCGTTTCAGCATCTCTGGCCTTGGCGCCACAAGGTGCTCAGCAAAGCGATTCAAAAAGCACGTCATCGCCGTCGCGATTTAATGCAAAAGGTTGAACACGAAGTTCAATCGGCGTTTGAGAAAGCAGGCTTAAAAGTCCGCATCTCAGGCCGTGAAAAAACGCTGTATTCCATCTACAAAAAGATGGACGGCAAGCACTTGAGTTTTGCCCAAGTGACGGACATTTACGGTTTCCGCCTGATCTTGCCCGAGGTGGTGGACTGCTACACCGCGTTGGGCGTGTTGCACCAACTCTACAAACCCGTTCCCGGTAAATTCAAAGACCACATCGCCATCGCCAAACTCAACGGCTACCAATCACTGCACACCACACTGGTGGGGCCATCTGGTTTGAACGTGGAATTTCAAATGCGCACCGAAGCCATGCACTTGGTGGCAGAAACAGGTGTGGCTGCGCATTGGTTGTACAAAGACAAAGGCTCTAGCAACGAAGCGAACCACAACTTGGGCAGCAAATGGCTGCAATCGTTGCTCGACATTCAAGACGAAACCCGTGACGCCACGGAGTTTTGGGACCACGTCAAGGTCGACTTGTTCCCCGATGCGGTGTATGTCTTCACACCCAAAAGCAAAATCATGGCGATGCCGCGCGGCGCTACCGTGGTCGACTTTGCCTACGCGGTTCACAGCGATGTGGGCGACCGCACCATGGCCGCCAAGGTCAATGGCGAGCAAGTACCTCTGCGCACCGAGCTGCGCAATGGTGATGTGGTGGAAGTGGTCACCTCTGCCGTCGCTTCGCCCAACCCCGCTTGGTTGGGCTTTGTGCGCACGGGGCGGGCTCGCTCCAAAATTCGCCACCACCTGAAAACCATGGCACACACCGAGTCACGAGACTTGGGTAAAAAACTCTTGGCGCAAGCCCTGCGCGCAGAAGGCATTGAAGAATTGCCCGCGCAAGACGAAGCCCACGCTCAGTTGTGGGAAAAACTGCTGCACTTCACGGGCAGCAAAACCAAAGCCGAGTTGTTGACCGACATTGGGTTGGGCAAACGCGTGGCCAGCATCGTCGCCAAACGCTTGGCCACCTTGCTATCGGACAAAGGACTCAAACCCGATGCCGTGCTGTTGAGCACCGAACGCTTCACCGCGCACGAAACTGTGTCGCAAGGCAGCGTCATTGTGGACGGCAGCGAAAACGCCTCGGTGCAATACCCAGCGTGCTGCCGCCCGATTCCGGGCGACGCCATCGTAGGTTATTTGGGACGCGGCGAGGGCCTGATCGTTCACCACGACCAATGCGGTGTGGGCCAACGCCTCAAACACAAAGACCGGGAACGCTTCATTGCTGTGGAATGGGCCGATGAACCTACGCGCACATTTGAAGTCGCCTTGGTCGTCACCGTGAGCAACGGCAAAGGCGTGTTGGCACGGGTGGCCTCGGCCATCACCTCGGCCGAAGCCGACATCACCATGGTCAACATGGCCGATGAAGTCAGTGGACAAGAAGCCACCGATTTGCGCTTCGTGTGTTCCGTGCGCGATGTGGCGCATTTAGACGGGGTGTTGCGCAACCTGCGTCGCATCCCTTCCGTGCTGCAAGCGCAACGCGTCATTTCTGGCGTGGGGCGCGAAGCTTAACGATCAAGCTGCAGCGGGTGCTGGGTAACGCACCTCTAGCACTTCCACCTCTTGCACCCCCAAGGGGGTGACCAATTTCACCGCATCTCCCGCTCGCGCTTTCAACAGCGCGCGCGCGATGGGTGACACCCAGGTCACTTGGGCTTTCAAACTATCCGCTTCGTCAATGCCCATGATGGTGACGGTGCGTTCGACATCTGATTCATCCACATACGTCACTGTGGCACCGAAAAACACTTGGTCGCTGCCGTGGTGCACGCTCGGGTCGGTCACTTCGGCGATCTCTAAACGTTTGGTGAGGAAGCGAATGCGTCGGACAATTTCACGCAGCCGTTTTTTGCCGTACAGGTAGTCACCGTTTTCAGAGCGATCGCCATTGCTGGCGGCCCAGTGCACGATCTCCACAATGCGCGGACGTTCGTTGTCAATCAGCTCAAACAACTCGTCACGCAGTACTGCATAGCCTTGCGGCTTGATGTAGTTCTTGCTGCCCGCAGGCAAAGGCGGCAGGGTGATGTCGTCGTCATCCCCCTCCGTTTCACGCGTGAACGCTTTGCTCATCCGGCGAGACGACTCAGTGCCAACCAATCACGTGGTAACCACGCTCAGCCAAACACTGCTGCACAAATTGGCGATACAAAGCGCTACCGCCCACCGACTGACCTGCGGCCGTGGCAGCTGCACCGGCAGCGCCAATGGCAGCCGCACCGGCAGCGATGTTTTTCAAATCAGGTTTGTTGCCACTGAGCAATGAGCCCACCACGCCAGCAGTGCCGACCCCTGCTGCACCTGCGGCAGCTGAACGCCCTGCATCGACTTTGTTGACAGCTGTGACCTCTGACTGTTGCGCCAAGTTGGCACACGCCTGCGCATCCACCTGCGCTTGTGCTGGGCCTACCTGCTGGTAGTGCGCGTTGGGATAGAACGCAGGCTTAGCAATCGGTGTCGCGCACCCAGTCAAGAACAAAACCGACACAGCAAGTGCGGCAGAGGAGACAGTGAAAGTCATGCGTTTTTTCATGCGTGCAATTTTAGGTTTCTTAGACACAGAAAGGGGAAAAGAAAAAGGGTCTGCATCGAAGATGCAAACCCTTGTTCAATTTGGTGCGGCTGGCAGGAATCGAACCCACGACCCCTTGGTTCGTAGCCAAGTACTCTATCCAGCTGAGCTACAGCCGCTCTGGAAAAACGAAAGTATATCACAGAAATGGTAGGGCGTGACAGACTTGAACTGTCGACCAAAGGATTATGAGTCCTCTGCTCTAACCAACTGAGCTAACGCCCCAACCGAAGCAACAGATTGTAGAGGGTGCTCGCACTATCATTCCTCGCATGCAATTTTCTCCTCGCGCACTCGGCCTTTCGGCCGCCGTGATCACGGTGCTCATTTGGTCTTCTTTCATCGTTGTGGCGCGTGCATCTGCCTCGCATAACCTGCTGCCTCTCGACATCGGTTTTCTTCGCATCGTGGGGGCCAGTTGTGTGTTGTTGCCATGGGGTTGGTGGCTGCTGCGCTCACAAAGAAAAGCGGGAGAGCGCGTGGGATCGCTGATGGGGTTGTCTCCCCTGCCCTTGCGCGTGACCGCGATCTCTGGCCTGTTCGGGGGCATGTTGTATGCGATGTTGGCGTACTCTGGATTTTTCTTTGCACCCGCAGCGCACGCCTCGGTCTTGATGCCTGGCAGTTTGCCGCTGTGGACATCGCTCTTGGCGATGGCGGTGTTGCACGACAAGATCACCCGCGCGCGTGCCGTGGGGTTGGCGTGCATTGTGTTGGGAGACTTGCTGGTGGGAGGCGCCAGCTTACTCAAAGCATTTGACGGGGGTGACGTTTGGAAAGGCGACCTCATGTTCATGAGCGCTGCGTTCTGTTGGGCGTGCTACAGCGTGATGGTGCGACGCCATGCGTTAGACCCCGTTCGTGCCACGATCGCCATCACCGCATTCGCCTGTGTGACTTTTTTACCCATCTACGGCGTGTTTGCTTGGATGACATGGATTCCAAGCCACTTGGGTTCAGCGCCCGTGGCCGAACTGGTGTTTCAAGCGGTTTACCAAGGCGTAGGGTCAGTCGTCATTTCAGGCATCACGTTCAACGTGATGATTCGTCACTTTGGGCCTGTTCGCTCCACCATGATCACGGCACTGGTGCCCGGTCTGTCAGCTTTGGGCGCAGTGACGTTTTTGGGTGAACCGATGCATCTGAACTTGATCGCCGGATTGGCCATGGTCACCTGCGGTATTTTGTTTGGGGTGCGTCTGCCCAAAACCTAAGCACTCACTTATGGCTGAGTGCGTTGCTGACCAACTTGGAGGTGATGTCCACAATTTGGATCATCCGGTCGTAGGCCATGCGCGTGGGGCCAATCACCCCCAGAGTGCCCACCACGTGGCCGTCTACTTCGTAGGGCGCGCTGACCACCGACAACTCTTCCATCGGCACGATTTGGCTCTCGCCCCCGATGTAGATGCGCACCCCTTCGGCCTGCGCTGAAATGTCAAGCAAGCGCACCAGCTGCGCTTTTTGCTCAAACAAATCAAAGGCGCGACGCAGATTGCCCATGTCGCTGGAGAAATCGCTCACGGACAACAGGTTGCGTTCACCGCTGATCACCACATCGTCTTGCACCTGCGTCAGCGCTTCGGTGCTGACTTGCACCGCGGCTTGCATCAACGAAGCAATTTCACCGCGCAACGATTCCACCTCGGCCAGCAATTTCTCACGCACCTGCTCAATCGCCATCCCCGCGAAATGGTGGTTCAAGTAATTGGACGCCTCCACCAGTTGTGACGCGCTGTAGTCCGTCTCGGTGAACAGCACACGGTTTTGCACATCGCCTTCGGGCGAAACGATGATCACCAACAAACGGCGGTCTGAGAGCCTTAAAAATTCAATGTGCCGAAATACCGAACTGCGGCGGGGAGCGATCACCACCCCCACAAATTGCGACAAGTCGGACAACAAGTGCGCCGCGTTGGCAATCACCTTTTGGGGTTGATCTGGCGCCAAGCTGGGCGCATTCAATTCGGACCGTTGTGCTGTCAGCATGGTGTCCACAAACAAGCGATAGCCACGGGCGGTGGGAATGCGGCCCGCCGACGTATGGGGGCTGGCGATGAGCCCGAGGCCCTCCAAATCGGACATCACATTGCGGATGGTGGCTGGCGACAGTTCAATGCCCGACGCCCGCGAAAGCGTGCGTGAGCCGACGGGTTGTCCGTCAGCGATGTAGCGCTCTACCAGCGCTTTGAGCAACAACTTGGCGCGATCGTCTAGCATGGTCATCCTGTCGGCAAATTTTAGTGATTTAATTTGGCTATGAAATCGAAATTTCGTCACATCGCCCTGCTCGGTAAATACCACTTGAATGCAGGCTCAAGTGTCAAACCCGAAGCCAAGCAAACCTTGGAGAGCATTGCGCAGTTTTTGCACACGCAAGGCTGCGAAGTCATTCTCGAACACGACACGGCGGCGGGCTCAGGCCTGATGGGTTACCCGGTGATGACGATCGAAGAGATTGGCAAATCTTGCGACCTCGCCGTCGTGGTTGGCGGGGACGGCACCATGCTGGGCTATGCCCGACAACTGGCCCCACACAACGTGCCGTTGATTGGTATCAACCAGGGCCGTTTGGGTTTCATCACCGACATTGCACTCAACGAAGTTGAACGCACGCTTGAGGCCATGCTGGGCGGCGCTTACGAAGAAGACCCACGTGCCTTGATGCGCGCCAAGGTCTGGCGCGATGGTCATTGCGTCTTCAACGCTCTGGCTTTGAACGATGTGGTGGTGAACCGCGGCGCCACCTCTGGCATGCTGGAAGTGCGCGTGGCCATCGATGGCCGCTTTGTGGCGAACCAACGGGCTGACGGTTTGATCATTGCCACCCCTACGGGTTCCACCGCCTACTCACTCTCAGTAGGCGGGCCTTTGTTGCACCCTTCTTTGCCCGCGTGGGTGTTGACCCCGATTGCGCCGCACACCTTGTCGAACCGCCCGATCGTGTTGGCCGACACTGGTGAGGTAACGATTGATTTGGTTGCTGGTCGTGATGCCAGCGCCAACTTTGACATGCAGTCACTGGCCTCGCTGCTGCTGGGGGACCGCATCACTGTCAAACGCTCCAACTACCACGCACGTTTCTTGCACCCACGGGGCTGGAGCTACTACGACACCCTGCGCCAAAAACTGCACTGGAACGAGGGCGGGGTATGAGCTTGCAGCACATCGTTCTGCGCGACTTTGTGATTGTTCGCGAGCTCGATCTTGATTTATCCAGCGGTTTCACCGCTCTGACCGGGGAAACCGGCGCGGGCAAATCGATTCTGATTGATGCACTGCAACTGGTGCTGGGCGCGCGCGCCGAAAGCACCGTGGTGCGCGAAGGTGCCACACGCGCTGAAATCTGTGCCGAGTTCGATGCCACCTCGGACATCGTGACGTGGCTTGCTGACGAAGGGTTTGCCGACATCAACGCTGACGATACGCTGCTGCTCAAACGGACCATCGACGTCCAAGGCAAGAGCCGCGCATGGATCAACGGTAGCCCTGCCACCGCCACCCAACTGCGTGCGTTGGGTGACAAAGTGCTCGACATTCACGGCCAGCACGCATGGCAAAGCCTGACGCGACCCGATGCTGTACGCGGTTTGCTGGATGCCTACGCAGGCGTCAACCTGCAAGCCTTGACACACGCTTGGCAACACTGGCGCCAAGCCACGCAAACCCTGAACGACGCCCGGACTGCACAAGCCACGCTGCAAGAAGAACGCGAACGTTTGTTGTGGCAAATCAGCGAGGTCGACAAGCTCAACCCTGCAGAAGATGAATGGGAAGAACTCAACAGCCTGCACACCCGTTTGTCGCACGCGCAAGCGTTGATGGATGCAGCCCAAACGGCCATTCATGCACTGGAAGATGACGACCGCGGCGCGCTGCGTTTGCTAACCCAAGCACAAGACACGCTACAGAATCAAACCGATGTAGAGCCTGAGTTCGCCACCTGGGTTGATGTGCTGGCCTCGAGCTTGGCGCAAGCGGGTGACGTGGCACATTCGCTGAACGCGTACCTGAGTCGCACTGAACTCGACCCAGAACGGCTGCAAACCTTGGACGATCGCATGTCCTTGTGGATGTCGCTGGCACGCCGCTTCAAACGCACCCCACAAGAGCTGCCTGCCTTGTATCAAGAATGGAAAGCACGCCTCTTGCAGCTAGACGCCGCCACCGATCTTGTCGCTCTGGAAGCCAGCGAAGCCAAAGCTGCCGCCACCTATCAAACCGAAGCACGCAAGGTATCGCAGGCGCGTACGCAAACGGCCCCCAAGCTGGCCACCGCCATCACCCAAGCCATGCAAGGCTTGGGCATGCAAGGCGGACGTTTTGAGGTACAGCTTGAAAAAGCAGAACACCCCACCGCCAGTGGCTTGGAAAGCGTGGTGTTTTTGGTGGCCGGTCATCCCGGCAGCACGCCACGCCCTGTCGGCAAAGTCGCGTCGGGCGGCGAACTTTCACGCATTGCTTTGGCCATTGCCGTCACCACCAGTGAACTCGGCACGGCGCAAACCCTTATCTTTGACGAGGTGGATTCTGGGGTAGGCGGTGCGGTTGCCGAAACCGTGGGTCGGTTGATGAAACAACTCGGCCAAGACCGCCAGGTGTTGGCCGTGACGCACCTGCCGCAAGTGGCCGCCTGCGCGGACCACCACTTGGTCGTGTCAAAGCACAGCGATGCACAAGGCACATCGAGTCAAGTCACGGCACTGGGTGCCGATGCACGGGTGAACGAAATTGCACGCATGTTGGGGGGGGAGAAGGTGTCTGACACCACCCTCGCCCATGCGCGCGAAATGCTGCAGACTTCCGCGAAAGCCAAGAAAAAATGAAACAAGAACTGGTGCTGATCACAGGCATGTCGGGCTCTGGCAAGTCCGTCGCGCTGCACGCGCTAGAAGATGCCGGCTATTACTGCGTGGACAACTTACCGCCTGAGTTGCTGCTGCCTTTTGTTCAGCTTGAGCAGCAGCACAGCGCCAGCCGCATTGCGATTGCGATGGATGTGCGCAGCGCAAACTCCTTGCCTTTGGTTCCTGCCCAACTGGCCCACTTGCGCGCTTTGGATGTGGATGTGCATTTGTTGTTTCTGGATGCCACCACCGAAATTTTGGTGCACCGATTTTCCGAAACCCGTCGCCGTCACCCCTTGTCACGCCAGGATGGTCCTGACGTGATTCGCGATCAGCAACGCGACTTGGTGGAAGCGATTGAGCTGGAGCGTGAGCTGCTGTCCGAGTTGCGCGAAGAATCGCACATCATCGACACCAGCTTGTTGCGCAGCAGCAAGCTGCAAAGCTACATCAAATCACTGATCTCCGCGCCCGCCAAACAACTGACGCTGATGTTTGAATCGTTTGCGTTCAAGCGCGGCATTCCTGTGCATGCGGACTATGTGTTTGATGTGCGGATGTTACCCAACCCACACTACGAGCCCGCTTTGCGCCCCCTCACCGGACGCGATGCGCCAGTGGCAAATTGGTTGGCAGAACATGGCGCAGTCGACAAGATGGCCAACCAAATTGCGGACTTCCTCAACAGTTGGTTGCCGGACCTCAGCCTCGACCATCGCAGCTATGTCACAGTGGCGATTGGTTGCACAGGCGGGCAACACCGTTCTGTGTATTTGGTGGAGTTGTTGGCCAAGCAGTTCTCAGCGCACTGGGGCACGCTCAAGCGTCACCGCGAGCTCGACATACCAACTTAAGCTTTGCACAAAGAGGCACGCCCCATCAACGCGTGAGCAATTTACGCACGGGCGCAGGCAACCCCAGCGCAGGCCACTCAGCGGCTTTCACCCATTGGCCTTCACCTAGTGCATGAGGGCGTTTCAAACGCAAGGTTACCGGATGCAAATGCAAGTCTTTGTGGGTGAGCACATGTTTGAAGGCTGGACTTTCGTCGATCTGTGAACGGTATTTGGCTGGCAAGGCCGCTTGCAAGGCTTCAAAACTTTCAAACACAGGCAAGCAGTACAACCCTGCCCACACCCCTGTTTGTGGACGTTGCATGAGCCACACCTCGCCCGCTTCGGTCTCCGCTTGCAGCAGCCACAATTGCTCGGAGGTCCGTTTGAGTTTGCGTGTTTTCACCGGGTAACGCTCAGGTTGGCCTTCGGCTTTGGCAACGCAGTCGGTTGCCACTGGGCATTGCGCGCAATTTGGTTTTTTAGGCGTACACACCGTCGCGCCCAAATCCATCACCCCTTGGGTGTAGCGCGGCATGGCCTGCGTGACTTGCTTCTTCGGCAACATGGTCTGCGCCAACGCCCACAAGTCTTTCTCAATGCGCGCCGAAGCCAAGTTCTGGTCGAAGCCTAAATAACGGGTCAACACGCGTTTGACGTTGCCATCCAAAATCGCAATCGGCTCACCAAAGCAGAGCGAGGCCACGGCCGCCGCCGTGGATCGACCAATGCCAGGCAAGGTCTGCAAAGCCTCTGCAGAGCAAGGGAAGTGGCCATCATGCAAGGCGACCACCGCTTGCGCTGCCCGGTGCATGTTGCGGGCTCGGCTGTAATACCCCAAGCCACTCCACAAACCCAACACCTCGTCTTGGTGCGCGGCAGCCAAATCAGCCACTGTTGGAAACCGCTGCATGAACCGCGCGAAGTACTCACGCACGGTGGCCACTTGGGTTTGCTGCAGCATGATTTCCGACAGCCACACCGCATAAGGGTCTTGCGTGTTTTGCCATGGCAAGTCATGCCGCCCATGTTTTTTTTGCCACGTCACCACGGCATCGCCAAAATTTGCCACAGTTTTCTTCATGGTTTTTGGCAGCTCGGGCAATAAAACGTAGAACGCTGGCCTTGCTGCAAACGACAAATCAAGGTACCGCACACACGGCAAGGTTGACCCGCTCGGTCATACACATGGGCTTCTAATTGAAAGTAACCTTGCTGTCCGTCTGCACTAGAAAAATCACGCAAGGTGCTGCCACCTTTTTGCACAGCACGCGACAACACATCGATGATGGCGAGACGCAATTTTTCAGCACGTGGTCGACTCAAGCGATGGGCGCGCACCGTGGGTCGAATGCCAGACAAAAACAAAGCTTCCGACGCATAAATGTTGCCGACCCCCACCACCAACGCGCCGCCCAACAACACCTGCTTGATGGCAGATGTGCGTTGGCGTAGCCCTTGGTGAAACGCATCCAAATCAAAATGACCATTCAAAGGCTCGACGCCCAAATGGTTCAGCAACTTGGCGGCCACCTCGCTGTCCTCGCTGGGGGCGTACACCACCGCACCAAAACGACGTGGGTCATTCAAGCGCAACAAGCCTTGCGTGGTCTCCAAATCGAAGTGGTCGTGAACTTGTGGCGCGCCATGATCATGCCCAAAACGCAAGCTGCCCGACATCCCCAAATGCCAGAGCAACAAACCTGGGTCCAAGTCGATCAGCAAATATTTGCCTCGGCGGCGCACGCCCAACACGTGACGCCCCACCAACGACTGAGGCGGACACCCGAGCGGCCAGCGCAAGGGTTTGCCCACACGAACATCCGTGACGCGCGCACCCGCAATGCGATCGGCAAAGCTCAAACGGGTGACTTCAACTTCGGGTAATTCAGGCATGGGGCGCAGAAGAAAAAACAGTCAGCGATTATGATGCGGACATGAAATTCCCCTTGTCAGCAGCCCGTCTTTGGGCTTTGCGCCTTGCTCTGCTATCCGCGGCCACATGCGCCTTGCCCATCACGGGATGGGCCCAAGCCCATGAGTCTGACAAGACACCCAATTCCGTATTGACCGGCGAGCTGCTGTACGAAATTTTGCTCGGAGAAATGAACCTACGCGAAGGCCAACCTGCGGCGGGGTTTTCTCTTTTGCTGGATGCCGCACGCAAATCCAACGACGTGCAGCTGTATGACCGTGCTGTCGAAATCGCTTTACAAGCACGCTCAGGTGATGGCGCCTTACTCGCCGCCCGCGCTTGGGCACAAGCCTGGCCGCAAGACAGAAAAGCCAACAACCAGGTTCTGCAAATTTTGTTGGCGTTGAACCAAGTCAACGACAGCTTGGAACCGCTCAAAAAAGAACTGGCCTTGGCGCCAGAGAATGAACGCTCGGCCACCATCACCTTGATTCCACGTCACTATGCCCGTGTGACCGATAAAAAGCGTGCCGCCCACATCGTTGAACAAGCCTTAGCCCCCTACCTCACAAAAAACAACGCCACTGCTGCTTTGGCATGGACCAGCTTAGGTCGCCTACGTTTGGCAGGAGACGATGTTGCTGGTGCGCTCGATGCTGTTCGCAAAGGACAGGCCGCAGACATCAAAACTCAAGGCCCAGCACTTTTAGCGCTGGAGTTGATGGGGCGTAAAGTTGACGAAGCAGAGCCTTTGGTGCAGCTGGCTCTGCGCCAACAAGACGGCACGGAATTGGGCATGAGCTACGTTCGCGTCCTGATTGAACTGGGACGCTACCCCGATGCTGCCCAACAGCTACAAGCCATCACCCGCAAAGACCCCAAGCTGGCTGACGCATGGTTGGTGTTGGGCTCGTTGCAGTTCGAGCAAGGGCAAGACAAAGAGGCTGAAGTGTCCTTGGCCCGCTATGCCAACTTGGCCACACAAAAACCAACCGAAGCGACCATTCGCGGATTGACGCAGGCACAGACACGCCGTGCAGCCTTGCTGGCACGCCAAGGCAAGATGCGTGAGGCACGTCAACTCATTGCCCAACTACCTGCCAGCAACGCAGAAGAAGAACGCAGCCGACTGCTGGCCGAGGTTCAGTTGCTGCGTGATCACCGTCAATGGCAGGCGGCTTTTGATTTGCTGAAAGCACAAAACAACGACGATGCCGACCTGCTGTACGAGCAAGCCATGCTGGCTGAAAAGCTCAACCAAGTCGATGAGATGGAGAAGTTGCTGCGCTTGGTCATTGCCAAAAATCCCAGCTACTACAACGCCTACAACGCGCTCGGGTTTTCGCTGGCGGATCGCAACTTGCGCCTCAGCGAAGCCAAACAACTCATCGTCAAAGCACTGACCTTTGCGCCAGATGATCCGTTCATCACCGACAGTTTGGGATGGGTCGAGTTTCGTCTGGGCAACTTAAATGCGGCGTTGACGCATTTGCAAACCGCCTACAAAAATCGCCAAGATGCCGAGATTGCAGCCCACTTGGGCGAGGTCTTGTGGGTGCTCAAGCGCGAAGACGACGCCCGCAAAATTTGGCGCGAGGGCTTGGACACGGCACCGACCAACGAGACGCTGCAAGAAACGCTGCAACGCCTCAAACCTGCGTTGTGACCATGCGCATGCGGCGCCAGTGGCTTGCGACATGGATGGTGGTCAGCTGTTGCTTGCTCTTGCAAGCATGCGCCACGCCACATCGCCCGACCACGGTCACACGCACTGCCAACGAACCCACTCTTTCAGAATGGCAAGGACGGCTGAGCGTTCAGGTGCACAGCGAGCCCCCTGCCTCTATGAGCGCTGCTTTTCTGTTGCGCGGCAATGCACGTCAGGGCGAACTTGATTTGTATTCCCCGCTGGGCAACACCTTGGGTGCGTTGCAATGGTCTCCACAGTCGGTGCAGCTGAGCCAGGGTAACGCCCGCCAATACTTTGCATCGATGGCCGAGCTGACTGAAGCCACCACGGGGGCTGCTCTGCCGATGGACGCCCTCTGTCAATGGCTTCAAGGCATCAACGCACCAGCAGCAGGCTGGCATGCCGATTTATCCAGCGCCTCCCAGGGCTTGGTGACTGCACGCCGCATCACGCCGCTGCCCGAAGTTAGTTTGCGCATCAAACTTGACTGAACCTCTTATGCGTTCCCTCCACCACGTTTTAGCCCCAGCCAAGCTCAACCTGTTTTTGCATATCACCGGTCGACGTGACGATGGTTACCACTTGTTGCAATCTGTGTTCATGCTGATTGACTGGTGCGACACCTTGCACTTTGACCTGCGCGAAGACGGCCTGATTGAACGAGAAGATTTGACGCAGCCTTTGCCTGCTGATGACCTGGTGGTGCGCGCTGCGCGTGCGCTGCAGCAAGCCAGTGGCACACACTTGGGGGCCCACATCGCGATTGAAAAGCACATTCCTGCACAAGCCGGTATGGGCGGCGGGTCGTCGGATGCAGCCAGCACCTTGCTAGCGCTCAATCGGTTGTGGGAACTCAACTGGCCACTGGCAAAACTTCTGCCTTTGGGCTTGCGCTTGGGCGCGGATGTGCCGTTTTTTTTAGGCGGCCACAACGCCTGGGTGGAAGGCATTGGCGAATCCTTAATGCCTGTGAACCTACCCCCCGCCCGTTTTGTGGTGCTCAAGCCTGCCGCAGGCCTGGAGACTGCAAAAATTTTTCAAGCGCCAGAGCTGCAACGCGCCACAGAAACTGCTACAATGCCGGTCTTCGCTGTTGATCCTTTCGGTTTTGGCCGAAATGATTTGCAGCCAGTGGCCCAAGCGCTGTGCCCAGAAGTCGACCAAGCCCTTCAATGGCTCGCTTCTTTTGGATTAAGCCCACGCATGACTGGCTCTGGCAGCGCAGTGTTTGCCCAGTTACCTGAGGGCGTGTTGCTGGACTCAGCACCGCACAACTGGCAAATGCGGATTTGCAGCAACATGGCCGTTCACCCCCAAGCGGGATGGGCAGCCAGCAAAAGTTAACGGTAAGTAGCTGCAAAGCTGTTGACCTGTGTAGGGGATTCGCCAAGTTGGTTAAGGCACCGGATTTTGATTCCGGCATTCCGAGGTTCGAGTCCTCGATCCCCTGCCAAATATCTACACATGCACTTCTGTGCTGGTTTGCAAGTGACGACTTATTGCGTCATTGGTCTTGAAGCGAAAGTCATACGTCATCATGTCGACCCTCACACCCGACTTCATGGTCTTTACCGGCAACGCCAATCCCACGTTGGCCGCCGAAATTGCAACCCACCTCGGCATTGAAGTAGGCGCCGCACATGTCGGTCGCTTCTCAGATGGTGAAGTCACCGTCGAAATCAACCAAACCGTGCGCGCCCGCGACGTGTTCGTGGTGCAAAGCACCTGCGCGCCGACCAACGAAAGCGTGATGGAGTTGCTGATCATGGTGGACGCCTTGAAGCGCGCCTCCGCAGAACGCATCAGCGCCGTCATCCCCTATTTTGGCTACGCCCGTCAAGACCGTCGTCCACGCTCTAGCCGTGTACCGATCTCCGCCAAACTGGTGGCCGACTTGCTGCAAACCGCCGGCGTGGCACGCGTGCTGACCATGGATTTGCATGCAGACCAAATTCAAGGCTTTTTTGACATTCCGGTCGACAACATCTACGCGTCTCCCGTGTTGCTGGGCGATTTGCGCACCAAAAACTATGAAGACCTGATCGTGGTGTCGCCCGACGTCGGTGGCGTGGTACGCGCACGCGCCTTGGCCAAGCAACTGGGTTGCGATTTGGCCATCATCGACAAGCGTCGCCCCAAAGCCAACGTCTCTGAAGTGATGAACGTCATTGGTGACATCGAAGGCCGCAACTGCGTGATCATGGATGACATGATCGACACGGCAGGCACCTTGGTGAAAGCTGCTGAAGTGTTGAAAACACGTGGTGCCAAGAAGGTCTATGCCTATTGCACACACCCTATTTTCTCTGGCCCTGCGATTGAACGCATTGCCAAAGGTGATGCCCTCGACGAAGTGGTGGTGACCAACACCATTCCTTTGAGCGAAGCGGGCCGCGCCTGCAAAAAAATCCGCCAACTCACGGTGGCTCCGTTGATCGCAGAAACGATCCAACGCATCGCCAGCGGTGAGTCGGTGATGAGTTTGTTCTCCGACCAAGACCAACTGTTCTAAACAGCTGACCCGAGGTCGTCGAACATCACCCCGGGCTGCCTTCCTTGTGTTGAGCAGCCTATTTTTGAAACTGGAATCACACTGGTCGCGGTGGATTCTTACTGGAGTTAATTATGAAATTTGTCGCTTTTGAGCGCGCGAAGCAGGGAACGGGTGCGAGCCGCCGTCTGCGTATCACAGGCCGTACACCAGGCATCGTCTATGGTGGCGCAACTGAACCCACGTTGATCGAACTTGATCACAACGCTTTGTGGCATGCCCTGAAAAAAGAAGCCTTCCACGCGTCTGTGTTGCAAATGGAATTCAACGGCAAGACAACCGAAGTGTTGTTGCGCGACGTGCAATACCACCCCTACAAGCAACTCGTGTTGCACATCGATTTCCAACGCATCGATGCCAACACCAAGATGCACAAAAAAGTGCCATTGCACTACAGCGGTGAAGAGAACTCACCCGCCGTGAAGCAAGACCACTGCTTGATCAACCACATCGCGACCGAATTGGAAGTCTCTTGCATGCCCAAAGACTTGCCCGAGTTCATCGCTGTGGACTTGAGCGGTTTGACCAAAGGTCACTCCTTGCATGTGAACGACATCACTCTGCCCGCAGGCGTGACGGCTGTGACACACGGCAAATCCAACCCCGTGTTGGTGGCTGTGGTGGCAACCAAAGAAGAAGCAGCACCTGCGGCTGACGCTGCTGCTGACGACAAAAAGAAGAAGTAATTTTTCTTTGCGCGTTTGCTTCCAACGGCCCACTTCGGTGGGCCGTTTTGCTTTGGAATAATCGACACATGATCAAGCTCCTCGTTGGCCTGGGCAACCCCGGCACTGAATATGAAGCCACACGCCACAACGCTGGCTTTTGGTGGATTGACACCATTGCACGCGACCTCAAGGTCATGCTGCAACCCGACCGTGCGTACCACGGCCTGGTTGCCCGAACCTCGGTCCAAGGTGAAAACGTGTGGCTGCTCGAGCCACAAACGTTCATGAACCTCTCCGGTAAATCGGTGGGTGCTTTGGCGCGTTTTTTCAAAATCCAGCCGCAAGAAATACTGGTGGTACATGACGAGTTAGACATCCCCCCCGGCGAAGCCAAACTCAAACTGGGTGGCAGTCACGCGGGCCACAATGGTCTGCGAGACATTCATGCACAACTCGGCACAGACCAATACTGGCGATTGCGCATTGGCATTGGCCATCCGGGGGTGAAGTCTGAAGTGGCCAATTGGGTGCTCAAAAAACCAGCACCCGACCAACGAACCGCCATTGAAGATTGCATCACCCGCACCAGCTTGGCACTGCCTCATTTGCTCTCGGGAGACATGGTGAAAGCCACGCAAATGATTCATACCGCCAAGCCGCCGCGTCCGAAACCTCCCCGGCCGGCCTCGCTGCCTGGCACGGAACATACAAAGGGTCAGGATGCACATCAAACACAAGGCACAGGGAACCAACCCAAGTCATGAAGTGAAGCCCTGCCCACCGCCACACACGGTATGGTTGGCCTGGGTTATCTTGATGAGCACACCGACTTTTGCTGCCAGCGTTTACCGTTGCGGCAATGCCTACAGCGCCTCCAACGCGTGCACAGAGGGTGATGCCGTCGAGATCCAAACGTACAGGGCAGGACCACCAAGCCAGCCAAGCAAGACATCACCCGCATTGAGCGAGTTGAAGGAAGCGCAAGCCCTTGAGAAAAAACGGCTGGCATCTGAACATCGCGCTGAAACACAAACACCACCACGCGTCATCGCCATAAGCCCAAACAAGGCGAGCGGGGTTGAAATATCTCCCCCCACTGAGTCATCCCCCACTTCACACAGACGTCACTCACAAAGCCCGTATTTCACAGCCAAAGATCCCAACGCACCAACTAAAAAGAAAGGCAACGCCAAAGCGTTGCCTTCAGAGCCAAATTAAGACGTCGTTGGGTTAGGCGCTTTGCTGTAACAGTCGGAACTTAGCCAACAAGGCATCGCGGCCTTCGACACGCTGGGGGTTCACAGGGATGCACGCCACAGGACACACTTGAACGCATTGCGGCTCATCAAAATGACCTACGCATTCGGTGCATTTATCGGGATTGATTTCGTAAATCTCTGGCCCTAAGAAGATCGCTTCATTTGGGCACTCGGGCTCACACACATCACAGTTGATGCATTCATCGGTGATCATCAAGGCCATAAGGAATCCATCACGGGGCTAGAAATAAAACCCAATTATCTCTGCTGACAAGCAACCGCAATGCCTGCGCGGTTGTTAGCCCACACGCCCTAGGCGCGCTTGGCTGTACACCGGTTGTTCAGGCAGATCGGCCAAATGGGCGGCATCTGCCCACATGTCAATGTGCAAGACCCCATCGCGCCAAGCCACTTGATTCAACCCCGCGTTGGGAATGTCGCACACACGCGGCCCGCTCAGAGACAAGGCTTGCGCATGCCGCCACACCATATCGAGCACGCCACCATGGGTCACCACCACAAGATGTTCACCGGCATACTGCTTGGCTAAATCTTGCAAGGTTGCCATCACACGGGCATGAAACACGCGTGTCGACTCAGCCCCTTCCATCGCTTCATCCGCATCAAAAGCCAGCCACTTTTGCCACGCCTCTGGGTATTGGGCGCGAATATCGGAGCCGCGCAAACCTTCGAAGACACCAAAACACTGCTCTCGCAATCCCGGATGCAGCATGCAGGTTTGCCCCAAAGCCTCCGCGACAGGTTGTGCTGTTTGCTGGGCGCGAACCAAATCGCTGCTGATCAAACGACGGGGAACTCGCCCTTGCGTTTGCCACACCGACAAGGCCTGCGTGATTCTGGTTTTCAAACGTTGGGCTTGTTGCAAGCCCATGTCGTTGAGCGGCACATCCAGCTGACCTTGAAAACGTAGCTCACGGTTCCACGCCGTTTCGCCGTGGCGAATGAGCAAGAAGTCGGTCATGCGCGCGGTGCGGCCTTCTTCGCCATCAAGCGCTTGTACACACCGGGAGAGACCAAGTTTTGGCCATCCCCCTCGCCTCCCAATAACGAAATTTCACGCACAAAGGTGCTGGAGATGAATTGGTATTTCGCACTGGGCGTGAGGAAAACGGTTTCCACCTCTGGCATCAATTCGCGGTTCATGCCAGCGAGTTGAAATTCGTAATCAAAGTCGGTGACGGTGCGGACACCACGCACCATGACATTGGCTTTGTGGGCACGTACAAAATCGCGGGCCAGGCCAGTGAAGGGCACCACCTCCACTTGAGGATGCGCCGCCATGGCTTCGCGTGCCATGTCCATCCGCTCATCCAATGTGAACAAGGTTTTCTTGTGATGTGCCGTGGCCACAGCCAAGATCACTTTGTCAAACATGGCGGCAGCACGCAATACGATGTCCTCGTGCCCCAAACTGATGGGGTCAAACGTACCGGGGTAAATGGCAACGACCTGCTTGGACATGAACGCTCCTAGATTTTCAAAACTCAAACTGATTATGCAATTCGGCGCAACAAATGCGCATGAACGGCCCCTGCTTTGAGGTGGCGATGCAACGACAAACCCAATGGGGTCAGCTGCTCGTCCGTCCATGCGGCAGGCGCTTCCAAGTAAACAAAGCCATCGGCCTTCACCGCTTTGGCGGCGGCTTGCAAAGCGGGTTCAAACAACGCGCCATCGAAAGGCGGGTCAATGAAAATCACATCCACACTGGAGGCACTGAGTTGCTTCAAGCACGCAACACCATCCGTCCGCAGCACATGCACATTGGTCGCCTTGAGTCGATTCACCTGGGCACTCAGTTGAGCCACCAACGCCGGATCCAGCTCGCACACTTGCACATGGTCAGCACCACGCGAGGCAGCCTCAAACCCCAAAGCACCTGTGCCCGCAAATGGGTCAACGCAACGCCAACCCTCGAGCGATTGCCCCAACCAGTTGAACAAGGTTTCGCGCACGCGGTCAGGTGTGGGGCGTAGTCCGGGCTTCAAGGCCACCGGCAGCTTGGTGCGACGCCATTGACCACCAATGATGCGAACCTCCCCGGCCCCTTTGTGTGGTTTAAGGGATGCGGGTGAGACGTTAGGAGTGGGTGTACGGGTTTTCATAGAATGGACTGATTCTAGAAACCCCCACCCATGTTTAGCTTTTTCAAGAAAAAAAACGCGTCAGAAACGCCCGCTGCCACCGAAGGTACGGTCACAACCGAAATGCTGCCAGCCCCTGCTGAACGCCCTCGTGCCAGTTGGATGGCCCGTTTGGGTCAAGGCTTGCGTCGAACAGGACAAAGCATCAGCACCGTGTTCACCGGCACGAAGATTGACGACGATCTTTATGAAGAGCTTGAAACGGCATTGCTCATGGCCGATGCCGGCGTGCAAGCCACGGAATACCTATTGGCTGATTTGAAGCAACGCGTCAAAGACACGGGAACCACGGAGCCGGCTGCTGTGAAGGCATTGCTGGCGGCCTCCATCGCCCAATTGCTCACGCCCTTGGAGAAACCTCTGACCATCGGCACGCACAAGCCCACCATCATCATGGTGGCGGGCGTCAACGGGGCTGGCAAGACCACCTCGATTGGCAAGCTCACCCGCCATTTGAGCGACAGTGGGGCCTCGGTGCTGTTGGCCGCTGCCGACACCTTCCGTGCTGCCGCGCGTGAACAGCTGGCTGTTTGGGCCACACGCAATACGGTCGAAATCGTGAGCCAAGAAGGTGGTGACCCCGCTTCTGTCAGCTTTGATGCCGTCACCGCCGGTCGCGCACGCGGCAAAGACGTGGTGTTGGTGGACACTGCAGGCCGCTTGCCCACCCAGCTGCACTTGATGGAAGAGCTGAAAAAGATCAAACGTGTGGTGCAAAAAGCAGACGCATCTGCGCCGCACGAGGTGCTGTTGGTGATCGATGGCAACACAGGCCAAAACGCTCTCGCTCAAGTCAAAGCCTTTGACGAAACGCTGGGATTGACGGGCTTGATCGTGACCAAGCTGGATGGCACGGCTAAAGGGGGCGGCCTCGCTGCCATTGCCCTGTGGGGACAAGGCCGGGCAGCCGCAGGCGGTGCTGCTGTGCCGGTCTATTTCATTGGGGTGGGCGAAGCCGTGGAAGACCTGGAAACGTTCAACGCCCAAGAATTTGCTGACGCGTTGCTGGGCTAAAACACGGCCTCGGCTGCACCTCGTCTCTTTAGGGTTTCAAAACCCCTTTCAAGCTCTCGCGCCAACGCCCACAACGCTCCTGGGCGTCTACCACGGGGTAACTGTCCATCCGGCCTTGCTTGCGCGTCAGTGGCGGTTGAAGGTAATAGCCCAAGCCACAACGCAAATGGGTTTCCGACGAGTCTGAACTCAGCACGTGTGCGCAACTTTTGCAGCACTGCACGGCGATACGTTCTAAAGTGATGGGTGGCATCGCAACCTCCTCTTAAATACTGTAATTATTTTCAGTATATGTTAAAAAACACAGTGTTTAAAATTCAACCCCAAGGGTTAACCCAAGTCTCAATAGGGTGATTAGCACTCAAAAGCAGGGAGTGCTAAGATACGCAGAAGTTATCCGAAAGGACTACATACGATGACAACCTTGATTCAACAGCCACTCGCCATTTCCAATCCTTGGGCCTTGGTACCGTCGCTGGGCAACTTGGATGCCTACATCACTGCGGCCAACCGTTTGCCCATGCTCACGCTTGAGCAAGAGCAGGAGTTCGCACGCAAACTCAAAGAGAACAACGACATCGAAGCTGCTGGGAAGCTGGTGCTTTCACACCTGCGCTTGGTGGTGTCGGTGTCGCGCCAATACTTGGGCTATGGCCTGCCCCATGCGGACCTGATCCAAGAGGGCAATATTGGTTTGATGAAAGCCGTCAAACGCTTCGACCCCGACCAAGGCGTGCGTTTGGTGAGCTATGCCATGCACTGGATCAAAGCGGAGATTCACGAATACATTTTGAAAAACTGGCGCGTGGTCAAAGTAGCAACGACCAAAGCACAACGCAAATTGTTTTTCAACCTGCGCTCCATGAAGCAAGGGTTCAAGGCCGATGCGGCTTCTGCCGATGCAGGCAC
The DNA here is from genome assembly GCA_051006815.1 of Limnohabitans sp. Lineage (GTDB taxonomy): Bacteria > Pseudomonadota > Gammaproteobacteria > Burkholderiales > Burkholderiaceae_C > Limnohabitans. The sequence goes on along the minus strand of JBPCSU010000170.1, from coordinate 13,960 downwards.
GCACCGCAACAGCCTCAACCCGGAAGAGGTCAACACGGTCGCCCACAAGCTCAACGTCAAGCCTGAAGAGGTGGTTGAGATGGAAATGCGCATGTCCGGCGGCGATGTGTTACTTGATCCCACGCCCAACGAAGACAGCGATGAGGCCTTTGGCCCGATTGCCTATTTGACCGACATGAACCACGAACCCACCGCGATGATTGCAGCGCATCAGCGTGACGTGCTCGCATCGGATGGCATTGCGGCAGCCCTGAACGTCCTCGATGAACGCAGCCGCCGAATCGTGGAAGAACGTTGGCTCAAAGTGCAAGACAACGGTTCAGGCGGGATGACGCTGCACGAGCTGGCTGCAGAATATGGTGTGAGCGCTGAACGCATTCGCCAAATCGAAGTGGCAGCGATGAAGAAAATGAAAGCGGCGTTGGCCGAATACGCCTAACCCTTTCGCTACAAACAAAAGGCCCCCTGTTGTGCAGGGGGCCTTTTTATTTGGGGCGAGACCACCTCAAGGGGTGGTTCTGAGCAAGGTTTGAATGTCTTGCGCCAACACCTTGGCTCCCGAACCATAGCGGCTGTAGAGGCGCACATGGCCTTGTGTGTCGTAAACATAACTACCCGCTGAATGGTCCATCGTGTAGCTGGTGGGCGTCTTGCCTTCTTGCTTTTTGTAATAAATCTTGAAGCGTTTGGCCACATCTGTCAGCTCATCTGCCGTGGGCACAAAGGCAACAAACGTGGGGTCGAAGTTTGATAAATAGGCTTTGAGCAATTCGGTGGTGTCACGGGCTGGATCGACCGTCACAAACACACCTTGTAATTTGTCGCCTTCACTGCCAAGCAGACGTTTCACTTCAGCCAGTTCGGCCATGGATGTGGGGCAGACGTCTGGGCATTGCGTGTAGCCAAAAAACAGCACCACGACTTTGCCTTTGAAATCTGACAGACTGCGATTTTGACCGTTGTGGTCGGTCAAGGTGAAGTCTTTGGCGTAATCAGCGCCCGTGATGTCGATGCCGTTGAACTTGGGTTTTTCGGGTGCACATGCTGCCAACGCAAGTGTTGCTGCTGTCCACAGCAAAATACGGCGGGTCTTAGAAATCATCGAATCACTCACAACACATAGTGATCAAGCAGCAGCGCGGCAAACAATGCTGATAAATGGATGAGCGAGAAGCGGAAAGTCTTGCGCGCCAACTCATCGGAGTACTGGCGCATCAGAGCAACGGCGTAGCCGATGAAGCCAATGCTCAAGACCAAGGCAACCCCCAAATACAACCACGAGCTCATACCAATCGCAAAAGGCATCAAGCACGAGGCCATCAACAAGACGGTGTACAACAAAATTTGCAAACGCGTGAAATGGTTGCCATGGGTCACGGGCAACATGGGCAAACCCGACTTGCGATAGTCCTCCACGCGATAAAGCGCCAAGGACCAAAAGTGAGGGGGCGTCCAAAGAAAAATAATCAAAAACAAAATCAAGGCTTGCGAGCTCACCTCACCTGTGATGGCCGCCCACCCCAGCAACGGCGGCATGGCCCCCGAGGCGCCACCGATCACGATGTTTTGCGGCGTCATCGGCTTGAGCACCAAGGTGTAAATCACCGCATAGCCAATGAAGGTGGCAAAGGTCAACCACATGGTCAACGGATTGACGAAGACATACAAGATGAAAGAGCCCAACGAACACAAGGCAGCAGAAAAACCCAAGGCTTGTGCATCCGACAGTTCACCACGTGCAGTAGGTCGCCACGCCGTTCGGCGCATCTTGGCATCCAGCGTTTTTTCAACCAAGCAATTGAAAGCGGCAGCAGCTCCTGCTACCAACCAAATACCGAAACACGCCCACAGAATGCGTACCCACGCATCCAACGACGGCCACCCGGGAATGGCAAGCACCATACCAATGAGGGCACAAAACACGATGAGTTGAATCACACGCGGCTTGGTCAGCGCGTGGTACTGGCGAAGAACATTGGCTGTCATCATTTGCATGTCCTGCGCATCAGCGTCCGGGCTTGTCCCACACCGCACTCGCCATCAACAGTTTTTGCAACATCCCTTTTGCTGCACTGGCTTGCTTGCCATTCATGTCCGCAGGCATGCGCAGCATGGCGTGTCCTTGTGGATCGATCACAAACAAGTGCTGTTGCATCTCAGTGAGCGGCATATCGCCTAACCACGCTTGCAACACAGGCACAGACACGCGCATCACGGTGGTGTCGGACATTAAGGTTTGAATCTCTGGATTGATGGGGCGTTCATCGGTGATGAGCCAGACGCGGTCCACGCGGTCTTTGTCTTTGTTGAGCATCTCACGCAACTGCCGTTGAATGAACAAACGTTGCGCACAGTCCGCCACACAAGCGCTATCGCCCACGCTCACCAACAGCCATTGCCCCTTGAGTTGCGACAACGCAATCGGCTGCCCCTGCTCATTCGTCAATGACACAGACGGCATCGGCCGAGCAGGATGAATCAATTGACCAAAATTGGCCTCCCCCGTGGGCTTGATCACAAAAAAAACAAAGATCGCCAAGAGCACAGGCAATGAACAAGCCAACAACATGGCCAGCAATTTGCCATGACCTGACGGTGGCAGGTCCGTCAAGTGCGGTTCAGGCATGGAGTGAACAGCCATGCTCAAAGGCGCATCTGAAGATAAAGAGTGAGGCTCGGTCATAAGAATTAAACGTTTGCTTTGCGATAGCTGCTACGCAGAAAAAAGCCCACCAGCAGCAACGCCATCAAGAACCATTGTGCCGCATAGCCTTTGTGCATCGGCGCTTTGTTGGCGAGTTCAGGCCAATCCTTGACCAACCCATCGGAGGTGTCGGAAGACATCATCAAAATCACCATTGGTTGAACAGGGTAATCGTGAGAGGCTTGAATTTCCTTTAAACGAATACGCGTGCGCAGTGCACCTGTGTCCGTAGGTTCCGTGACAAATGCAGGCGCTTTGCCAGAGGGGACTGTGGCTCGCCCTTGAATTTCGATCAAGCCAGTTGGCACTTTCACGTCGGGCAATACGGAACGCGAAGCGCCCCAACCGACCCAACCACGGTTCACCAACACACGCACCTGAGAGCCTTCAATTTGGAGAGGCGTGATGACGTGCAACCCAGGTTGACCTTGGTGCTGCTGGTTGTCGATGAAAAATTGCTCAGACGCATCGAAGTGACCACGTACCACAACGGAGGCGCCTTCCAAGGTTTGGGCGTCCGCTAAGGCGGTGCCAAGCAACACCGGATTCACCGTTGAGCGAGTCTGACGCAGCTCAACTTGCGCCTCTACATCGAGCGACTTGGTCCACTGCCACCAACCCAAACGTAAAAATACAGCCGTCAGCACACATGTGGCAATGAAAGGAATCCAGCGAAATTGAAATGAGTGCATGTTGAGAGGAAAAATATGCGGATAATTCCACGCATCACATGTCACGGAGATAGGTCATGATTGGCAAACTGCTCGCCGTACTTTTGCTGCTAATTATTTTGGGCAGTTTGTTTACCGCACTCTTGCGACTGACTCAAAAAAAGGAAGACAGTGCGTCCGTTGTAAAGGCACTGACGCTTCGCGTGGGTTTGTCGATTGGCTTATTTGTCGCGTTGTTCGCCAATTACTATTTGGGTCTCATCCCCTTGCGAGGTTGAGACCCAACTAAATCCGTTTACAACCAGTAGACGAAGACGAACAGGATCAACCAGACCACGTCCACAAAGTGCCAATACCAAGCCACGGCCTCAAAGGCAAAGTGGTTGTGCTCGGAGAAGTGGCCTTTCATGCAACGACCTAAGATGACCATCAACATGATGGTACCGAGCGTGACGTGCATGCCGTGAAAGCCGGTCAAGATGAAGAAGGTGGCGCCGTAAATACCAGCGCCCAAGGTCAGGCCCAACTCGCTGTAGGCGTGGGCGTATTCATAAGCTTGGAAACCCAAGAAGACCACGCCCAACAGCACCGTCAGGAGCAAACCCCAGATGAGATGCGAGCGGTTGTTTTTGATCAAACCCCAGTGCGCCCAAGTCAAGGTGGCACCCGAAGTCAACAGCAACAGGGTGTTCACGGCAGGAATACCCCAAGGCCCCATCGGGGTGAAGGGGTCCCCCATAGGACCGCTAGAAGGCCAAGCCGCTGTGAAGCCCATGTAAGGATTGAGCGCTTCTTCGTAGCTGGCCAACTCGGGCAAAGCGATGCGACGTGCGTAATACAAGACGCCAAAGAAACAAGCAAAGAACATCACTTCAGAGAAGATGAACCACACCATGCCTGTGCGGTACGAGCGGTCTTCCCACTGGGTGTAGTTGCCGTTCAAGTTTTCGGCAATGATCTCGCCGAACCAACCAAACAGCACATACACAATCATGGCAGCCCCGATCGGCATGGCCCATGCACCCTCTGGCATGGCGTTGACCTTCAAGATCAAGCCCAAGGCCATCAAGAAAATACCCACGGACAAAGTCGTTGAGTAATTGCTGGCGGCAGGCACGAAGTAGTGACCTTTGGCGTCGGCTCCAGTGGTATGGCTCATGGTTTCCTCACAATTTCAATTGGCTATTAGGGTTCAACGCACTGACCTGCTCTTTCACAGCTTCAAAGAAGGTGTATGAAAGCGTCAAAGTGCCAAGGTTGGGATCAATGTCGTTGCTGATATAAAAAACGATCGGCAGCGTTCGCACTTCTTTCGGGCCAAAGGTTTGCTGGTTAAAGCAAAAACACTCTACCTTTTGAAGGTACGACGCACCGTTGGCAGGCGTCACGCTGGGAATGGCTTGGCCCACAAAGGGTTCGCGGGTAACGTTCTCCACCACATAGTGGGTGTAGACCATTTCGCCCGGATGCACCTTCATGGCAAAGTGCTCTGGCTTGAATGCCAACCCTGCACCAGGCATGGCATGACTTAAAAACTGAACCGTCACCCAACGCGATGTGTCCACCTGCGTATTGCCAATAGCGGCCACGGCTTGGGCATTGGTTTTACCGTTGATGCCCGTCCATTTACAAATCACGTCGTACAACGGGACCATGGCAAAGCCCAACGCCGAAAACAACACCGCCACGCCGGCCAAACGATAGGCAAGTCGCAAGTTTTGTTGTTGAAGGCGTGGTGCGATCGACATCTTTAAACGGGACGAAATTTCCAGAGCGTGATCAAGAAAATACACACCACCAGCGCGACCAGTTTGAACGCCAAGCGTGCATTCTGGTGATCACCCTCTGTCGAGGGTGATGCACTCTGCGTGTTTGTAGATTCAGTAGGCATCGCTCAAGCTGCCTCAATCAATTTTGGGCTGCACTTCAAAGGTGTGGTACGGCGCGGGCGATGGCACGGTCCATTCCAAACCTGTCGCGCCTTCCCAGCTGCGGTCTCCCGACTTTTTGCCTTCACGAATGCACTTGAGCACGATGTAGATGAAGAGCAAGTGAGACAGGCCCAAAATGAAGGCACCAATCGTAGACAGCTTGTTCCACTCAGCGAACATCAATGGATAGTCTGGAATGCGACGGGGCATGCCTGACAAACCCACCAAGAACTGAGGAATGAAGGTGAGGTTCACGCCGAGCATGACGATCCAGAAATGCAAGCGGCCCAATTTTTCATCCAACATGTGGCCTGTCCACTTGGGCAACCAGTAATAGATCGCAGCCATGGAACCCATCACCGTGGTGGGATACAGCGCATAGTGGAAATGCGCCACCATGAAATACGCGTTGTGGTACTGCGGATCGGCAGCAGCATCTGCCAACACCAAGCCCGTCAAACCACCCCAGCCAAACAGGATGATGAAGCCCAAGGCAAACAGCATGGGAGTCTCAAACGTCAGTGAACCACGCCATACGGTGGCGATCCAGCAGAAGAACAGCACGGCCAAGGGCAATGAAATCAGCATCGTGCTGTACATGAAGTACATCTGCGCATTGACCGACATACCGCTGGTGAACATGTGGTGCGCCCACACAACAAAGGCCAAGGCACCAATCGTCCACATTCTGTACACCTGGGCTTTGTAACCATAGGTTTCTTTGCGTGTGAACGCGCTCAACACGTGCGGAATAGCACCAGTAATGGGCAAGAGCAACACATACACCTCAGGGTGGCCCATGAACCAGAAAATGTGTTGCCACAACACGGGGTCACCGCCACCGGCTGCGTTAAAGAAATGGGTACCGAAATGACGGTCCATCAACACCATCGTCACGCCACCAGCAAACACAGGCATGATGGAAATCAACAAGATGGCCGTCACCAAAAAGCCGTGGGCGAACAAAGGCATCTTCATGAAAGTCATGCCAGGCGCACGCATGTTGACGATGGTCACGATCACGTTGATTGAACCCAAGATCGATGACACACCCAGCATGTGAATCGCGAAAATGGCGAAGTCCATGCCCCAACCGCTTTGCAGCGACAAAGGTGCATACATGGTCCAGCCGGTATCCACTGCGCCAGGGCCAATGTTGGCCAGACCCAAAAAGAAGGGCAAAGTCAGCATGATCGCAGCGGGAGGCAAAATCCAAAAGCCCCAGTTATTCAAACGAGGCAAGGCCATGTCAGGTGCACCAATCACCATGGGCAACATGTAGTTGGCCAAACCGGTGGCCACGGGCATGGCAAAACCGAACACCATGATCAGGCCGTGAAGCGTGATGAGCTGGTTAAAAAACTCAGGTTGCATCAACTGCAAGCCTGGCACAAACAATTCAGCGCGAACGCCCAGAATCATGGCGCCGCCCATCAGCAACATCGTGATACCAAAAATCAGGTACATGATGCCAATGTCTTTGTGGTTGGTGGTTTGCAACCAATGACGAATGCCACCGTGATGATGATCATGATGATGCGCATCATGTCCTGCATGAGCCAAATCGTGCGTCATATCGTGTGCCATGAACTTTCCTTTGATACTGTTTTATTGTCTGAGCGTGTGTCGAAAGATTTTCAAAAAAGAGCTTAAGAGCCTTCTTTTTTGCGGCTTGCAATCCAAGCCTTGAACTCTTCCTCAGGAACCACATTCACCACCACGGGCATGTATGCATGTTCCTTGCCGCACAACTCTGAACACTGACCGCGGTAGGTACCCGTCTTTTCAACGGTGGCCCAAAACTCGCGCAAGAAACCAGGAACCGCATCGCGTTTCACACCAAATGCAGGCACCCACCAGCTGTGGATCACGTCATTGGACGTGGTGATGAAGCGCACTTTTTTGCCCACAGGCAACACCAAGGGGTTGTCCACTTCGAGCAAATAGTGTTCGCCCTTGGCTTCTTTGTTGTCGATTTGTTCGCGCGGCGTGGTCAAGCGGCTGGTGTACTTCACACCTTCGGCTGGGAATTCGTACTGCCACATCCATTGGCTGCCCGTGACTTTGACGACCAGCTCAGCATCGCTCTTGGAGTCTTCGTACATCTTGACCGCGTGGTACGCGGGGATGCCAAACACACCATAGTCAATCACCAACAACACCGCAAAGGGTGCCAACACGAACAACCATTGCTTGGTGGAACGTGGGGCGGTGAACGTAGCGGCCTTGTGGCCGTTTGATTTGCGATGCGCCCAGAAGGAATAAAGCATCAGCGCCAGCACGCCGAAAAAGATGATCAAGATAATGATCATGAAGAGGTTGTGCACATGCAGTGTTTCACGTGCGATGGGGGTCACTGGCTCTGGAAAATTCCATGTGTAACCGGCCAAAACGCTTTGTGCCATGACTGCTGCAAACGCACCCGTCATCCATTTTTTCAAGCCCCGCATATCTTTTGTCCTTTTATCAATTCTTTGAATGCTCATTTGGCCAATGACTCAAAAGCGAGTCACAGAGGAAATACCTGCTAGCCCTGTGACAAATACCATCACCATCGGCGCCACAGACCAAGCCATCTCGGTCAACGTAGATGTGTGAAAGCGCTCATCCGCGTGTTTGTGGTGATGCCAATGCGATGCCAAGATGGCCGCAAAAACAACCACAAACAAAACCACCGAAGCATTTAGCAACCACTCGCGGGCGGCCAACGTAAATTGCAAATCAACCATCACGCGCCCTATCAACGAAAACGATTGGGCTGAATGGTTTGCATCGTGGTCGGCAAGCTTTCCACGTAACGCGCGATTTCTTTGAGTTCTTTGTCGGAGAACTGCTTCACCACGCCGCCCATGATGGGATTGGCACGGCCAATTTGTGGTTTGTTCTCTGTTTTGTAGGCACGCAAGGCAGCGTACACATAGTCAGCATGCTGACCTGCCACCTTGGGATACGTGGGTGCAATGGGCTTGCTCAAACCTGGACCATGGCAGGCAATACAACCACCTTTTTCGACCAGGCTGGCACCTAGGCTGGCATCGATCGGTTTTGCAGGCGTCTCCGCAGCCAGGCCTGTGGACTCGTAATAAGCACCCAAATCTGCCATGTCTTGAGCGCTGAGTGACAGCGCGGTTGTTCCCATGGATGGATGCTTGCGGGCACCCGATTTGTAATCATTCAACGCAGAAACGATGTAACCGGCACTCTGGCCAGAGAGCATAGGCACACGATAAACCTCAGGAAAACCAGTGTGATAACCCTTAATACCGTGACATCCGACGCACAATGCATTTTTTTGGCTACCGGCTTGCGCATCGCCTTGCTGGGCATGTGCAGAGTAAATTGGACTTAAGCAAACTGCTGCAAGGAGACCAGCCATCAACTTCTTCATCTATATTGCCTTTAGGGTTTGATCTAAATCAATATAGATTATTGAGCAATTAGGATGCACACTCGGGGTGGTGTTTACCACTAGATGGGAAATTTGGAGAATTAAAAATTGTTAATTAATAGAAAAAATATACTAATATTCGCTATCACGTTGGCATTTTGCGTGATCAGCCTTGGCGCGTATGTTCGACTCTCAGATGCAGGCTTGGGCTGCCCAGATTGGCCCGGGTGCTACGGGAAATTGCTAGGTGTCCCAGATAACCATGCCGAGGTGAACGAAGCGCAGGCCGCTTTTCCCCATGCCCCGGTGGAAGCAGCCAAAGCTTGGAAAGAAATGATCCACCGCTACCTCGCTGGCATCTTGGGGTTGGTCATTGCGGCGCTGGCAGCAATGGCCCTTTGGCCCCGTCGCCAACCTGTGGTGGCCCCACAAATTTTCCTCGTCGGATTGGTGCTGGTACAAGCCGCCTTGGGCATGCTCACTGTGACTTGGCTGCTCAAACCCGTGATCGTGACATTGCACTTGTTAGGCGGCATGCTGATCCTCGCCACACTCGTCGGCATTCATGCTGGCACAACACCTGCAGTGGCAAGCACCACCAGTGCCGCACTGAAAAAAGCAGCATGGGTCGTCACCGCGCTGGTCTTGGGACAAATCGCCCTCGGAGGTTGGACCAGCGCCAACTACGCCGCCATGGCATGTACCGACTACCCTCTTTGCCAAGGCCAGCTGATGCCTGCGGATTTGGACTGGTCGCACGCCTTTGTCTTCAACCGTGAACTGGGACAAACCAGCGATGGCCAAATGCTGAGCCTGCAAACCTTGACGGCGATTCACTGGACACACCGCAGCTTTGCCTTGGTGGTGTTGGCCGCTTGCATCGCGTTTGGCCTGCGACTCAGACAGCAAGACGCCACGCGCACCTTGGGCCACTTGCTCTTGATCGCCGTGGTGACCCAACTCATGTTGGGCATCAGCAATGTATGGTTGCAATGGCCTTTGGGTTTGGCTGTGCTGCACAACACGGGGGCGGCCGTTTTATTGGCCGTGGCCGTGTACACCGCAGTACAACTGCAACGCGCCCCCAACTAGGACGCTAGGACATCCGAATGAAGCACGCATTGGGTATCGGGCTGGCTGGCTTACTCTGCCTCGCCCCTCTCATCACACACGCCACCGACATGGCCGAACGCATCAAGCCCTGCGAGGCGTGTCATGGCAATCAGGGACGCGCGGGGCCCGATGGCTACTACCCGCGTCTGGCAGGAAAACCAGCCGGATACCTTTACAACCAAATGCAAAACTTCTCGCATGCACGGCGTCGCTACCCCATGATGCGTCGCATGATGGAACCGCTCACACCGCAATACCAACGCGAGATGGCCGATTACTTCGCCAGTCTGCAAGTGCCCTACTTGCCTCCGATTGCACCCAACGCCCCTGCGTCACCCGCCCAGATGGCAAGGGGAAAACAACTGGCACTGGTCGGCGACCCTGCACAAAAACTCCCAGCATGCAACAGTTGTCATGGCGACAACCTCATGGGGCGCCAACCCCATGTGCCCAGTTTGTTAGGCCTCCCTTCTGCTTACCTTGGCGCACAACTGTCTGCATGGACCTTGGGGGAGCGCAGCACAGTGGCACCTGATTGCATGGGCGAAATCGCCAAACGTTTGTCACCGACCGATGCCGCCGCTGTCACAGGCTGGCTGGCGACGCAAGAAGTGCCACACACCGGCATCAACCACAAACCTGTCCGTCTTCCCGAGGACTTGCGTTGCGGCAGCGCCCCTGAACTGCATGGAGCTGTGAAATGAAGTGGGCCACATCACCTCTCCAGCTGCTCGCCAAATTGGCCCTCGTCTCACTGCTGATCGCAGGCACTTGGGTCGCGTGGGATAACTGGGGGCGATTCGTTCGCACACCTCGTCCCGTTGCGCCAGCCGTCCAACCGAACGCTGAAACCATCGCACATGGGGAATACCTCAGTCGCATCGGTGGCTGCGTCGCTTGCCACACAGCCAAGGGAGGCGACCCGATGGCTGGGGGACGGCGCATTGACACCCCATTTGGCGTGGTGTTCAGTAGCAACTTGACGTCGTCCAACGCCTTCGGATTGGGTCAATGGACAGAGGCTGATTTTCAAAATGCGTTGCGCTGGGGTCGTTCGCGTGATGGCCGCTTGCTGCTGCCTGTCTTCCCCTACAACCACACCAGCGTATTCACCGATGACGATGTACACGCCATGTTTGCTTGGCTCCAAACAGTCAAACCCATCGAACAGGCACAACCCGAGCATCGTTTGACATGGCCTCTCGGCACGCAACCGGTCATTGCGGTGTGGCGCTCCCTGTTCTTCACCCCCACGTCGTTCAAAGTCAACGACACCGAGTCCGCGCTTTGGAACCGAGGCGCTTACTTGGTACAAAGTGCAGGTCACTGTGCCGCCTGCCATGGCCAACGCAACGCCTTGGGAAGCTTTCCTGCCGTAGACGATTTGTCGGGCGGCATGTTGCGCCCTCAACTTTGGTTCGCCCCCAGTTTGTTGGATGGCACTCAAACCAGCCTGGCGCAAAACAGCCCTGACGACATCGCCACACTGCTGCGTACCGGCCAGGGCCATGCAAGCATTGCAACGGGGCCCATGGCTGAGTTTGTACAACAAACGGGGCAGTACCTATCCGCCAAAGATGCACAAGCGATTGCGGTTTATTTGAAATCACGCGTCGCGCTCAGTGCGCCAAACACCCGCACACCAACCATTGCACATGCTGTATCAGCCCCCAATGCACCCGCGTTGTATGACAAACATTGCGCCACGTGCCATGGCCATCAAGGCCAAGGCAAAGCGCATCAATATCCGGCACTCGCGGGTAACCCGGCCATCGTGGCAGATCGTCCTGAAAACCTGATCCAAATGGTGTTGTACGGCGGGTATGGTGCGAGCACGCCCGCTCACCCAAGGCCTTACGGTATGCCGCCTTATTTGTTCACACTGAACAACCAACAAATTGCCGATGTGTTGAACCACATTCGTAGCCAATGGGGCAATCAAGCCACGCCTGTGAGCCCCATGCAAGTCGACAGCGTGCGCGCCGCCACTTATTGAGGCGTGCGCCCCGCGGATTGGCTGAGCATGCTGCGCATGTCTTGCAACGAGACCGCGCTTTGCGCCTGCACTTTCGGCCGGGGCAAAGGACGTAATGCATGGCCGTAAATCACTTCCACCGTCAGTGACAAACGGCCGTCTTGCTCGGGTTTGGCCAATGACAGCAAGGCGTCTTTGAGTTGTGCCAGCCAACGCTTTCCGCGCAAATGCGCAAAGCGTTCGCGATGCAAATTACGGCCCAATAAACGGCACTCAGCCAACAAGCTGTCCGCATCGGCATAGGTCAAAGTGATGCGCTCCATGTCCATCACCGGTTCGGCAAACCCCGCTTGCACCAACATATCTCCCCAGTCGTGCATGTCGGTGAATGCATGGCTAGGGGCGGGCCAACCATGGGCTTGGTACACCTCCGCCAACTCACGCAAAGTGTCTGGTCCCAAACAAGAAAACATCAAAAACCCATCAACAGCCAACAGCTGATGCCATTGCTGCAACAAAGCTTGCGGGTTGTCGCTGTTGTGCAGCGCCATGTTGGCCCACAACATGTCAGCGCCAGCGTCAACGGAGGCCCCAAATGTCACTGCACGACTTTGCAGCCAACGCTTCCACCGCGGGGCTTGCAAGGTTTGGCGCGCCAGCCGTTCACGTGCGGCACTGGACTCCACCACATGGCACTGCGCTTGTGGATAACGCGCACGCAATTGCCGGTGGGTTTGCAGTCCCCCACTCACAGGCGCCCAGTCGATCCAAGATGTGGGGTGTAAACGGATCCACTGCAACCGGTCTTCCATGCGCCGCCCAATCTCCTCATTCAACCAAGGCGATTGCACATGCGGCCAAGCTGCCCAACGGGCACTGGCAACGGGATCTAAGGTGGGTGGGCGCTCAGCACGAGACAAGTCAGTCATGGTCGCCATTATCGACACCACGTCCTTCGTAAACATTGCGCAGCACATCAACCCAAGACAACGAAGTGTCTTTCCAATGCAAGGCATGCGCCATTTGCCCAGTCTTTGTCAGATCTGCCATCGGTGGCCCAGCCAACCTTTGTGCACGCCCTGCATTGAACGCTTTGCCCAACCCACGCAGCGCTGCCCCACCTGTGCCCTGACACTCGCCCCCAACGTTGACCACCTCTGCGCGACAAGTCCCAGCCCTCTGGATGCCTGCGTCGCCGCTGTGAGCTATGCCTTTCCGTGGTCAAGCTGCATTGCTCGCTTCAAGTTTCAAACAGACCCTGGTTTGGCCCGTGCCTTGGCCGATCTGATGCGTCACGCCCCGTGGGTCGAGCCAGCGCTGGATGCTGCCAACCTGGTGGTGCCCATGCCACTGTCGCTCCTGCGCTTGCGAGAGCGTGGATTCAACCAAGCTTTGGAATTGGCTCGCCACCTGGCTCCACACAAAACACACGCGCATGTGCTGCTGCGCAGCGGTGACAGCGCTCACCAAGTGGGTGCTTCGCGAGAGGAACGGCTCAACCACGTACGTGACGCATTTTGGGTAGCGCCTGAACACCTCCACGATGTGCGTGGCCAACACGTGGTGCTGCTAGATGATGTGATGACCACAGGGGCATCCCTCTACGAAGCCGCACGGGCACTGCGCGCCGCCGGTGCGGCGCACATCACTGGGATGGTGCTGGCTCGGACAGAAGCGCACGAAGCCCCTCATTGACTGCCGCATGCGGGACAATGTGGCCATGTTTCATATCGTTCTCGTCCACCCTGAAATTCCACCCAACACGGGCAACATCATCCGCCTAGCCGCCAACACCGGATGCAGTTTGCATTTGATCGAACCTTTGGGCTTTTCAATGGAAGACAAGCACATGCGCCGCGCCGGTTTGGACTACCACGAATACGCGCCTGTCTTGCGCCACGCAAGCTGGTCCGCATTCTTGGAAATAGCCCAACCCAATCCTGCTCGGCTCTTTGCGATGACCACCAAAGGCGCCCGTACAGCCCATGAGTTGACATTTCAGCCCGGCGATTGGTTTGTGTTTGGCTCTGAAACCAGTGGCTTACCTGCAGACATTCGCGAGAGCTTCCCCTTCGAACAGCGCTTGCGTTTGCCCATGCGGGATGACCAACGCAGCTTGAACTTGTCCAACTCTGTGGCCGTTATCACCTATGAGGCGTGGCGCCAAAACGGCTTCGC